>NZ_JBXASN010000008.1:0-283697 GCF_058809335.1 Ancylobacter sp. GW821-FHT10E12
GCGGGATGCCGGGGGCATCGGCCGGGCGCGGTGCCGGCTCCGGGACCTGTGCCGCAAGCCGGGCCGGCGCGGGCGGAGGAGGCGCGGCGGGGAGAGGTTGGGCGGCAGCGGGCGCTTGCGCGGCAAGTGGCGCTTGCGCGGTGCGCGGGGCCTGCGCCGGGCGCGGAGACGGCCGCGGCACGCCCGCCGTCTGCTCCGGTTCCGGTTCCGGCTCGGCGGCCGGTTCCTCGGGCGCCGTCACGGGCTCGGGTGCCAGCCGGGGGACGGCGGGCTTCGCGACCCAAAGCGGCCGGGCGGCCGGCGCCGGCGCGGCGGGCACGGCTTGCGTGGCGGATTCGGCAGGAGGCTCCCCGGCGGCGGCGGCGTCACCGGCCATCTCCGGCCGGGGCGGCGGCAGCGGCACCGAGGCGGGGGCGGACGCGGTGGCTGCCGGCTTCCCCGCCGGCTTCGATGTGGTTTTGCGGGTGGTCTTGCGCGCCGGTTTGGGCGGCTCGGCGCCCAGCCATTCCCCGATCTGCCGGCTGGCGGACGAGCCGGCGCTGTCGATGGTGGCCTTGAGGTCGGCGGTCTGGGCGGCAAGCGGGGCAGGCACCAGCAATACGCCCGCCAGCAGCACCCCCGCCAGCAGCCCCACCAGCGCGGCGGCACCGGGAATCCCGAGCGGACCGGGGACGCGGCGCGGCGCGGTTGGGAGCGGCGTCGAATTCATGCTATCGGTGCTCCATCGCTCGCGACCGACCGGGGGTCTACACGACGTGAACGCCGTTCGCGCCATTCTGTTCGACAAGGACGGCACTTTGGTCGATTTCGACCGCACCTGGGGTCCGGCGGCAGGCGCGGTGATGGCCCGCCTCGCCGGTGCCGATGCGGCGGCGCTGGGGCGCCTCCACATGGTGAGCCAGTATATACCCGAGCGCCAGATTTTCCTGCAAACCTCGCCGCTGATCGCCGGCTCGTCCAGCCAGTTCGGCCCGCTCTGGGGCGAGGTGCTCGGCCGCGCGGCGGATGCCGCCTTCTTCGACGAAATCGACCGGCTGTTCATGGAGGAGGGGCGCCGGCACCTGGCGCCGCTCGGCCGGCCGGCCGACGATCTCGCGCGGTTGCGCGCCCTCGGCCTGCCGCTCGGCATCGCCACCAATGACAGCGAGCGCAATGCACGCCTCCAGGCTGGCCTGCTCGGCCTCTCGGAGCTGTTCGATGCGGTCTATGGCCATGATTCCGGCTTCGGCTCCAAGCCGGCGCCGGGCATGGTGCACGCTTTCGCGGCGCTGACCGGGGTGCCGGTCGGCGCGATCGCGCTGGTGGGCGACACCCATCACGACCTCGCCACCGCCCGCGCGGCGGGTGCGCTCGCGATCCTGGTGCGCAGCGGGCCGGGGCCGGTGGACGGTTTCGCCGCCGAGGCGGACCTGGTGGTCGACGACGTCGCCGCGCTGGCCGACCTGTTCCTCGAGCCGGTGTGAGGGCGCGATGATCCGCCGCCGGCTCTATGTCGAGGAACGGCTGTCGCGGCTGGCGGTGTGGAGCCTGCGCACCGCGGTGTTCGCGCTGCCGGTGACGCTGATCGGCATCGCCTGCTACGTGACCGAAATCTTCGACCTCACCAGCGCGCTCTATGCCGTGCTCGCCGGCGTGGTGCTGTCCGGGCTGGCGCTGGTGCTGGCGCTCGCCGCCTTCGTGGTGATCTGGAACGAGGGGCTGCGCGGGCTCGGCCGGGTGGTCGGGGCGAGCGCGCTGGCGCTGGCGCTGATCGCCCCCACCGCCGGCCTTGCCGCCTTCGGCGCCCGGATGCCGGCGCTGCACGAGGTGATCACCGACCCGGACGACCCGCCTTCCTTCCTGACGCTGGCCATGGCGCGCTCGCGCGCGGCAAACCCGCTCGGCGATCCCGACCCCGCGGCGGTGGCGGCGCAGGAGGACGCCTATCCGGCGATCCGGCCGATGGACCTCGATTCGACGCCGGACGACGTGTTCGACTCGCTGCTGGTCCTGGTGGCGCGGCGCAAATGGACGCTGATCGACGTGGTGCCGCCGCGCGGCGGCCAGCGCGACGGGCGCATCGAGGCGGTGGCGCGCGGCCTGCCGCTCGGCCTGCGCGACGACATCGTGATCCGGGTGCGGCGCACGCCGGAAGGCACGCGGGTCGACATGCGCTCGCTGACCCGCGATGCCGGGCGCGATTTCGGCTCGAATGCGCGGCGCATCGACGACCTGTTCGCCGAGCTCGCCGAGCGGCAGGGCAAAAGGCGGCGCTGACCGCCGCGCGCCAGGACGCCGGTGCTGCCAAAACCCCGGCGCTTCCACGCCCCCGACGCCGTTCTGGCAGGTCCTTCAGCCGCGGCGCGAATAGAGGCTGCCCAGCATTGGCGGCCCGTCGGCCTCCACCTCGCCGCGGGCGACGAGGTCCTCCAGATGCGCCAGCGTCGACAGGCCGGCGGCAGAGGCGAGGCGCGGGTCGAGCCCGATATAGATCATCCGCACGATGTCCGGGATCCGTGCCGCGCCGCGCGACAGGGCGCGCAGGATCGCGGTCTCGCGCGCCTCGCGATGGCGCAGGTAGCGGGCGACGAAGGCCGGGCCCTGCCGCACCGGGCCGCCATGGCCGGGCAGATAGAGCTGCTCCGGCCGCTCGCCGAGCCGGCGCAGCGAGGCCATGTAGTCGCCCATCGACCCGTCCGGCGGCGCGACGATGGAGGTCGACCATGCCATCACATGGTCGCCGACGAAGACCAACCCCGCCTCCTCCAGCGCGAAGGCCATGTGATTGGCGGTGTGGCCCGGCGTCGCGAGAGCGGTCAGGGCGAAGCCGTCGCCCTCGATGCGCGCCCCGTCCGCCACGAGGCGGTCGGGCCGGAAACCGACGTCGCCGGCATGGTCGAGCGCGTTGGCCTCGCCCGCGTGCAGTGGCCGGGCGGGGCGATGGGGACCTTCGGCGACGGTGGGCGCCCCCGTGGCGGCCTTCAGCGCGTCGAGGGCGCCGGTATGGTCGCGATGGGTATGGGTGACGAGGATATGGCTCACCCGCCGCCCGGCCACCGCCGCCAGCACCGCGCTCACATGGTTTGAATCGTCCGGGCCGGGGTCGAGGATCGCCACCTCGCCGGCGCTGGCGCCGGCGGGATGGCCGATGAGATAGGTGCAGGTGCCGGTGAAGGTGAACGGACCGGGATTGGGCGCCAGCACGCGGGTGACGCCGGGGACGACCTCCTCCGCCACGCCGGGAAGCGCGGCGAAGTCGCGCTCGAAGGGGATGTCGTCGGCCATGTGCGCGCGCCTTGGTCGGTGGGTGCATCCCGCACTAGCCGAGACGGAGGCGGGCGTCGAGGGGCGGCGTGCCCGCTTGCGCGGTTGCCGCTTGTCAGCCATGCCATCGGGGCGGCATTTTTGCCGCGCGGCGGCCCGTGCCGGACGACGGGTCGCGAGGGAAGGGATCGGAATGGACGAGTTGCTGGAAGGTTACCGCCGCTTTCGCGTCACCTCGTGGCCGGAGCGCAAGGCGCTGTTCGAGAAGCTCGCCCGGCGCGGGCAGAGCCCGCAGACGCTGGTGATCGCCTGTTCCGACAGCCGGGTCGACCCCTCGATGATCTTCGACGCCGCGCCGGGCGAGCTCTTCGTGGTGCGCAACGTCGCCAATCTGGTGCCGGCCTATTCGACGCCGGACCACGCGCATCACGGCACCAGCGCCGCCATCGAATTCGCGGTGAAGGTGCTGGAAGTGTCGCAGATCGTGGTGATGGGCCACGCCCTGTGCGGCGGCGCGCAGGCGCTGCTCGACGGCACGCCGGCGGCGGCGCAGGACTTCCTGCCCGACTGGATCCGCATCGCCTCGCCGGCCAGCGACGTCGCCAGGCGGCTGACCGAGGACGAGGGCGAGCGGCGCCGGCTGGTGGAATATGGCTGCGTGCGGCTGTCGCTGAAGAACCTGGAGACGTTTCCCTGGGTGAAGGAACGGCTCGACGACGGCCGGCTGGCGCTGCACGGCGCCTATTTCGCGGTGGCGACCGGGGTGCTGGAGCGGCTGCGGCCGGACGGGACCTTCGGCCCGGCGTGAGCGCGGCCGGCCCGGCGGGGCAGGGTGGCCTCGGCGCGGCCGCTGTTTCGCGACGCTGCCGGTCGCTATACCCGATCACGGCCTGCCGCACAGCGCTCCGGCTGAGTCGCGCGCGGGCCGCCAGAGAGAGCAAGCGAATGTTTGAAGAGCTGGACGGCGTGAAGCTCATCGCCGAGGAAGACAACGTCCTGGCGGCGCAGCGCAAACGGACCGTGGGCTTCGAGCCGATCTCGCGCCGGCTGTGGGCGGACCTCGCCCGCCGCGGCGGCTCCGTCGTCGATGCCGGCGCCTATACCGGCTTCTATTCGATCCTCGCGGCCATGAGCGGCGCGACGCGGGTCCACGCCTTCGAGGCCAATCCCGAGATCGTACCGCGGCTGCTGGCCAACCTGGCGCTCAACGAAGTCGGCGCGGTGACGGTCTACCCGCATGCGCTCACGCGGGCGTCGGGCGGCCGGATCGAGATAAGGGGCAAGGGTGGGCTGACCTCGGCGGGCAGCATCGTCGGGCCGGGCAACGTCATCGGCAGCGCCAGCACGCTGTCGCTCGACGACATCGGCCTTGCCGACCTGTCGGCGATCAAGATCGATGTGGAGAGGGCCGAGCTCGACCTCTTGCGCGGCGCCGAGCGGACGATTCGTCGCTTCAGGCCCCATATCCTGATCGAGCTGCTCGACGATATCGAGCCGGTGGACGGGCTGCTGCGCGACTGGGGCTATTCCGGCGAGAAGACCGATACCAGCATGTACCACTATCGCGCCTGAAGCGACGGCTCGATCGGTGGGCGCGGAGAGGGTGCATGGGGCCACAGCGGCCGTTGCCGGGCTTCGCTGCAGGACGCAAGGCGGGTCGGAAGAGCGCTGCGAATCGATTCGATGAGCGCACGGACATCCAGTCCCCGCTCTGACTTCTTCAGCACCCTGCTAGTCGACGTCGGCCACGTCATTGACCGGGATCTCCTGCCGCAACAGGCCGAGAACCGTGGCGCCCGCGCCTTCCTGGCTCTGGCGCAGCTTTTCCAATGCCTCGTCGAACCCTTCCGCCAGAATTGTCATGAACCGGACCTCGGCCTCGCCGGGGACGATGATGAAAGCGTTCCAGGTCGACATCGACGTGGGCAGTATTCGGGTAACGCTTTCCATAGCAAAACTCTCGCTAAGAGTGTGCTGCATCATATGGCAATCTCCGGTTTAATTGAAAGATGAGTCACTCTCGGCTTCCCGGCCAATGCGCCGCCCACTGGGCGGCTTTTTCATGGCTGAGATCCAGGACGGGGCAGGGCTCGCCCTCGGTGAGGGTCAGGCCGCCGGGCCGCCTCTCGACAACCTGATCGACAGGCTCCAGCCGCCACGGCGATTCACTCGGCATGACCGCCTGCGAGAGCGGGCGACGTCGGCGGCATGAGGGCTTCCAGCGGAGGCGCTGGAGCGCGCCACCGCATCGCTTCTATCGCGATAATTGGGGGGTCGTCTCTGTCGGGCTCGGGAAGCCCTTGGTGCAATTGGTCGGAGTGGCAGGATTTGAACCTGCGACCCCCTCGTCCCGAACGAGGTGCGCTACCAGGCTGCGCTACACTCCGACACGGCGCGAGCCTCTAACACGGGGATGAGCCGGGCCGCAAGGGCGGCCGCGCACTTCTCCGCAAAGCCTGTTGATGACGTCGCCCGCCGGCGCCGCCCGATCCACGCATGAAGGTTGAAAGCCGCGCGTTCCTGTGGCTATGTCCGCGCCCGCATGATCCGTGCCGGCGAGGCGCGGAACGGTGGGGCGTCGCCAAGCGGTAAGGCAGGGGATTTTGATTCCCCCATGCGGAGGTTCGAATCCTCCCGCCCCAGCCATTGCCGTCGCACCCTCGCTGTCGACGGCATGTGCCGGATCGGCATCGATATCGGCATCGATCCTGGCGCGCGGGGCCTGCAAACTCGCCGCTTTGGCGCTAGGCTCCCGCCATGCTCGGTATCCATCACGTCGCGATCATCTGCTCGGACTATGTCCGGTCCCGCCGGTTCTATGCGGAAACGCTGGGGCTTCCGATCCTGCACGAGGCGTTCCGGGAGGAGCGTGCCTCGTGGAAATGCGACCTCGACGCCGGCAATGCGCGGCTGGAGCTGTTCTCCTTCCCGGCACCGCCGCCGCGGCCGGGCCGGCCGGAGGCCTGCGGGCTGCGCCATCTCGCCTTCGCCACCGCCGATCTCGACGCGGAGGTGGAACGGCTGACGCGGCTCGGCGTCGAGGTCGAGCCGATTCGCGTCGATCCCTATACCGACAGGCGGTTCACCTTCTTCGCCGACCCCGACGGGTTGCCGCTGGAACTCTATGAAGAGCCGCCCGGAATGCCGGCATAGGCAGGAACCGGAACCGGAGCTGGGACCGGGGCAGGAGGGGGACCTGGGCCGGCCGCCGATCGCGGCTGGCGGCGGCGGCGGCGGCGTGAGATGGTTCCGCACCTCCGCCATCTCCTCTCTCGGTGTCCCCCATCGTGCGCCTGCATCTCGTCAATCCGAACACCACCGCCTCGATGACCGACAAGATCGCCGCCGCCGCCCGGCGGGTGGCCGGCGAGGGGACGTCGATCCTGCCCGCCACCTCGCAGATGGGGCCCGCCTCCATCGAGGGCTATTACGACGACGCGCTTGCCCTTCCGGGCCTGCTCGACGCGGTGGCGCGGGCGGAGGCCGAGGCGGTCGACGGGCATATCGTCGCCTGTTTCGACGATACCGGCGTCGATGCGGCGCGTTCGCTCGCCGGCGCGCCGGTGATCGGCATCGGCGAGGCCGGGTTCCACATGGCGAGCCTCATCGCCCATCGCTTCAGCGTGGTGACGACATTGTCGCGCTCGGTGCCGGTGATCGAGACCAATCTCGACCGCTACGGGCTGGCGCGCCGCTGCGCGCGGGTGCGCGCCTCCGATGTCGCGGTGCTGGAACTGGAAGACCCGGCCTCGGATGCGCGGGCGCGGATCTCGGCCGAGATCGGCCGCGCGGTGCGCGAGGACCATGCCGAGGCGGTGGTGCTCGGCTGCGCCGGCATGGCCGACCTCGCCCGCGCGCTCGGCGAGGAGCATGGCGTGCCGGTGATCGACGGGGTGGCCTGCGCGGTGGCGCTGATGGAGGGGCTGGTCAGGGTCGGGCTCGCGACCTCCAAGGCCGGCGCCTATGCCCCGCCGCGGCCCAAGGCCTATACCGGCCTGCTCGGCGCCTTCGCCCCGCGCGGCTGAGGCGGGGAGCCGGCGGCCTGGACAAGCGGATCTTCTTCAGCAGATCTTCTTCAAAAGCCGCACCAGCTCGCGGCGCTCTCCCGGCTGCAGCGGCTCCAGCGTGGCGGCGGTGATCTCGGCCGCCACCGCGACGGCGGCCTCGGCGATGGCACGGCCGTGCTCGCTCAGCGCCACGGCGCGGCGGCGGCGGTCCAGCGGGTCGTTGGCGGTGATCACCAGGCTGCGCGCCGCCAGCCGGTCCACCACGCCCTTGATGGTGGCGGCGTCGAGGAAGATCAGCCGGCCGAGGCGGTTCTGCGAGCAGGGGCCGACCTCCCGCAGCTTGGCGAGCGCGGAGAATTGCGGCGCCGTCAGGTGCTCGATCATCCGGCCGGAAAAGATGGCGGTGTGGCGCTGGGTGGCGATGCGCATGAGGAAGCCGACCTGCTCGTCCAGAAGGTAGGTTTCCCCGGCACGATCGCCCGCCGCGTCCGGCTCCGCGCTGCCCTCGCCCATGTTCCGCCCCTGATCACCCGCCGCACCATCTGAGCACAGTCGAGCCGGCGCGCAAATGGATACGGGATCTTTTTTGCCGGACGAATATCGTATCATGATACCGGAATCGGTGCCTGAATAAGGCGATCCCGTGCCAGGGGGAGCCGGAGCCCGCGGCACCGTCAGTCCAGCTCCGCCGCCGCCCGTGCCGCCACCATCGTTCCGCTCCAGCGCCCCTCGCCCTGGTCGATGCGGGTGGCCCGGTCGCACACTTCGGCGCAGAGCTCGACATTCTGCTCCGACAGCAGGATCGAGAGCCCGCCCTGCTTCAGCGTGCGCAAGGCGAGGATCATCTGCTCGACGATGATCGGCGCCACGCCTTCCGAGGGCTCGTCGAGCAGCAGGAGCTCGGGATTGCCGACCAGCGCGCGGGCCACCGACAGCATCTGCTGCTCGCCGCCGGACATCTCGTCGCCGCGGCGCCCGCGCATGGAGGCAAGATTGGGAAACAGCGCGAAGATGCGTTCGGCCGGCCAGCGGTCGGCGCCGTCGCGGCCGGGACGGCGGCCGAGGTCGAGATTCTCCATCACCGTGAGGTCGGTGAAGATGCGGCGGTCCTCGGGCACATAGCCGATCCCCTTGCGGGCGATGCGGTGGGTGGGCAGCGCCGCGAGCTCCTCGCCGGCAAGGGCGAGACGGTGGGCGCGGCGGCGCACCAGCCCCATGATCGCCTTGAGCGTGGTGCTCTTGCCGGCGCCGTTGCGGCCGATCAGCGCCACCGCCTCGCCGCGCCCCACCGTGAGGGAGAGGCCGAACAGCGCCTGCGCCGGGCCGTACCAGGCGTCCAGCGCCTCGATCTGCAGAAGCGGGGCGTCAAGCGGAGCGCCAGGCGGGGTGCTCATGTCGATCCCTCCGCCGTCGGGCGGGCGCGGCCGAGATAGACGGCGCGCACCTGCGGATCGGCGCGTACCTCGTCGACGCTGCCATCGGCGATCAGGCGCCCCCGCGCCAGCACGATCACCCGCGTGGCATGGCCGAACACCACGTCCATCGAATGCTCGGTGAACAGCACGGCGAGGCCGCGGGCCTTCGCGAGATCGCCCACCAGTCCGATCAGGGCGAGGCGCTCATGCGCGCCCATGCCGGCGGTCGGCTCGTCCATCAAGAGGAGGCGCGGGGCGCCGGCGAGCGCGATCGCCAGTTCCAGCCGCTTGACGTCGCCATAGGCGAGGTCGGCCGCCGGCCGATCGGCGAGCGCCGCGAGCCCGGTCTGGGCGAGCAGCGCCAGCGCCGGTTCGCGCGCCTGGCCCTGCTGCCGCCGCCACAGGCCGAAGCTGCGCCCCTGCGCGGCGAGGAGGGCGGTCTCGACATTGGCGGCCACGGTCATCGAGGCGAAGACGGTGGAGATCTGGAACGTGCGGCCGACCCCGAGCCGGGCGATGGCGCGCGGCTGGAGGCCGGTGATCTCGCGGCCTTCGAGGCGCACCGTGCCGGCATCCGGGCGGATCTGGCCGTTGACGAGGTTGAAGCAGGTCGACTTGCCGGCGCCGTTGGGGCCGATCAGCGCCAGCAATTCGCCGGCGCGCACCTCGAAGCTCACCCCGTCGAGCGCGCGCACGCCGCCATAGGACTTTTCGAGCCTTTCGACGCTCAGGACCGGGGCATCCGTCATGACGGCCCCGCGCGCCGGGCAAGGCCGCCGGCGATGCCGCCGGGGAACAGCAGCACCAGGGCGAGGATCAGCGCGCCGAGCAGGGCGCGCCAATATTCGGTCTCGCGCATCACCGTGTCCTGCAGCAGGGTGAAGGCGCCGGCGCCCAGCACCGGCCCGGCGGGACTGGCGAGGCCGCCGAGCAGCACCATCACCAGCGCATCGATGGAGCGGCCGACGGCGAGCGCCTCCGGCGAGATCGAGCCCTTGGCGAAGGCGTAGAGCCCGCCCGCGACGCCGGCGAGCGCCCCGGCCAGCACGAAGGCGAGCCAGCGCACGCGGGCGACGTCGATGCCGGAGGCTTCCGCCCGCAGGCGCGCATCGCGCCCGGCGCGCAGCGCATGGCCGAAGGGAGCGAAGAGAAGGCGGCGGATCAGATAAAGGCCGAGCGCGGCGAGCGCGAGGGCGGCGAGATAGAGCCCGGCGCGGCTCTCGAACGGCCAGCCCGGCCAGATGCCGATCAGCCCGTTGGAGCCGCCGGTGACGTCTTCCCACTGATAGACCACCGACCAGACGATCTGCCCGAAGGCCAGCGTCAGCATGGCGAGATAGACGCCGTCGAGCCGCACGCAGAACCAGCCGAACACGCTCGCCCCCGCCGCGGCGGCGAGCATGCCGACGCAGAGCGCTGGCACCGTCGGCAAGCCGAGCGTACCGGCGGCGAGCGCGGTGCCATAGGCGCCGAGGCCGAAATAGGCGGCGTGGCCGAAGGAGGCCATGCCGCCCGGCCCCATGATGAGATGCAGCGAGGCGGCGAACAGGATCGCCACCAGCATGTCGAGCGCCAGCACCGGCGCATAGGCCCAGGCCTGCGCCAGCAGCGGCACGGCCAGCGCCGCGGCGAGCGCCGCCAGCACGACGGCGCGCCCGATGGAGCCAAGGGGACGCAGCGGTGGCTCCGGCGTCGATCCCCGCGCGGACGCCCCGTGCGGGCGGCCGAACAGGCCCTGCGGGCGGAGGATCAGCACCAGCGCCATGACGAGGAACTCGGCGACCAGCGTCAGCTTCGACATGTTGAGCGCGACGCCGGCGATCTCCACCGTGCCGAGCGCGATGCACAGCGCCTTCACCTGCGCCACCAGCACGGCGGCGACATAGGCGCCGGGGATCGAGCCCATGCCGCCGATCACCACCACCACGAAGGCATCGCCGAGCACGGTGAGGTCGAGGGCGAGATTGGCCGGCTCACGCGCGGTCTGCAGCGCGCCGCCGAGCCCGGCGAGGAAGGCGCCGAGCGCGAACACGGCGGTGAACAGCAGCGCCTCGTTGATGCCGAGCGCGGCGACCATCTCGCGGTCCTGGGTGGCGGCGCGGATCAGCCGGCCGAAGCGGCTGCGCCGCATGAGCAGATAAAGCCCCGCCAGCACCGCCGGCCCGGCAAGGGCGAGGAACAGGTCGTACTGGGGCAGCCGCCGGCCGAGCAGCTCGATCGAGCCCTTCAGCCCCGGCGCGCGCGGGCCGAGCAGGTCCTCCGGCCCCCAGATCCACAGCGCCGCGTCGTTGAGGATCAGCGCCAGCGCGAAGGTGGCGATCAGCTGGTAGAGCTCCGGCGCCCGGTAGATGCGCCGCAGCAGCGCGATCTCGACGAGGGCGCCGAGCAGGCCGATGGCAAGCGCGGCGAGGACGAGGCCGCCCCAGTAGCCGAGCGGGGCGGGCAGCCAGCCGGGCAGATGGCCGGGGAGGTGGTCAGCAAGCGTGGCGGCGAGATAGAGGCCCAGCATGTAGAAGGCGCCATGCGCCATGTTCACGATGCGGGTGACGCCGAAGATGATCGACAGGCCGGCGGCGACGAAGAACAGGCCGGAGGCCGAGGCCAGCCCGTTGATCATCTGGAAGGCCAGTGAATCGAACGTCAACCACGCCTCCTCCAGGTTTCCGCCGCACGTCCCATATCCCGCCGGTCGCCGGGACGTCCTCAGAGCCTGTCTGGAAAGCCACCTTATCGGGCATTCCGGGTACAGGCGGCTGGAGCCTCCTTCGAGGCCCTGCTGCGCAGGGCATCTCAGGATGAGGTTCGTTCTTTGCAGTAAAAAGGTAGGCCGGCCTCGAAGCGCGCAGGCCGCTCACACGGCCCAAAAGCTGAGAGCGCCGACTCTCCAGACCGTCTCGCAGAATCCGGCGCCTTTCGAATCCGCCTTTCACGCGTGGCCCGCGCTTAATCGCGATTCGGCCGGAGCCTCGCCACCTCGGCGTCGGAGGGCAGCACGCTCGCCCCGTCGACATAGACGGGGTCGAGCATCACCCCCTTGCCGTCCTTCACCCCGAGCGTGCCGACAAAGGCGCCCATGGTCGCCTGGTGGTCGCTGGCGCGGTAGACGAACGGGCCGAACGGGCCGGCGACCTCCAGCCCCTTGAACGCCTCGACCAGCTTCTCGGTATCGGCCCCCTCGGCCTTGGCCAGCCCGGACGCGAGCGAGACGATGGCGGTGTAGCCCACCACCGAGCCGAGGCGCGGCGGCTCGCCATATCTGGCCTGATAGGCGTCGAGGAAGGGTTTGTGGGAGGGGATGGCGATGTCGTACCAGGGATAGCCGGTGACCACCCAGCCCTGCGGCGCCTCGTCCTTCAGCGGGTCGAGATATTCCGGCTCGCCGGAGAGCAGGCTGACCACGAAGGTGCCGTCCAGGGTGCCGCGTCCATTGGCCTCGCGCACGAATTTGGCGAGGTCCGGCCCGAACAGCACGTTGAACACCGCGTCCGGCCTGGCGTCGGCGAGCGCCTGCGCCACCGCGCCGGCATCGAGCTTGCCGAGCGGGGTCGCCTGTTCGGCGACGAATTCGACGTCGGGCTGCGCGGCCTTCAGCAGCGCCTTGAAGGTGGCGGCGGCGGACTGGCCGTATTCGTAGTTCGGGTAGACCAGCGCCCAGCGCTGCTTCTTCGCCGCCACCGCCCGCGGCATCAGCATCGCCACCTGCATGTAGGTGGAGGCGCGCAGGCGGAAGGTGTAGCGGTTGCCGTCGGCCCAGGTGATCTTGTCGGTCAGCGGCTCGGCGGCGAGGAAGAACACCTTGCGCTTGTCGGCGAAGCCGGCCACCGCGAGGCCGACATGCGACAGGAAGGTGCCGGTGAGCACGTCCACCTTCTCGCGGGTGACGAGCTCCTCGGCGACGCGCACCGCGTCGCCCGGATTGCCGCCATCGTCGCGGCTGATCAGTTCGAGCGGGCGCCCGTCTATGCCGCCGGCGGCGTTGATCTGCTCGACCGCCAGTTCCATGCCCTTGCGATAGGGCTCCAGGAAGGCCGGCTGGGCCTTGTAGCTGTTGAGCTCGCCGATGCGGATCGGCTCGGCGGCGCCGGCCGGCGACAGCCCGGCGAGGCCAGCCAGCGCCAGCGCGCCGAGGACGACGGCGCGGCGCGACGGAAGCAACGGGGCGGGCAGGCGCATGACGGTCTCCGCATTCGAACGAGGCGTCCGGTTACCGCACAAGTTAGGGCTTGGCCGGCCGTCGTCTACCCCGCGCCGCCGGTGATCGTGTCGCATGCGGCGTCACGGGCCGACCTCGACCTCCGGCTCGCGGGCGGGCTGCTGCGCCGGCTTGGCGCGCCGCGAGGCCAGCAGCGCGCCGCCGATGATGAGCCCGGCGCCGAGCAGCGTCGCCACGCCCGGCACCTCGCCGAAGGCGAAGAAGCCGATGCTGATCGCCCAGATGAAGGCGGTATATTCGAACACGCCGAGCCGGCTGGCATCCGCCCGCTTGTAGGCGGCGGCGAGGCACAGATGCCCGCCGGTGCCGAGCGCGCCGATGAGCAGCATCACCGCGAATTCGCTCCAGTCCGGCGTGGTCCAGACCGCGAGGCCGAGCGGGGCGATGAGCAGCGCCGGGAAGACGTTCTGCAGCAGCACGATGGTGGCGAGAGGGTCGCGCGCGGCCCGGCTCTTCAGCACCACCATCGACAGCGCATAGCTGACGGCGGAGAACAGCGCCGCGACGATGCCGAGCCGGCCGGCCGGCGTCGCGCCGGCGGCGGACAATTCGTGCGAGAGCACCACCAGCACGCCGGCGAAGCCCAGCACCAGGGCGACGAGCACCGCCCGCCCCGGCCGCTCGCCGAGGATGATCCCCGCGAACAGGGCGATGAAGATCGGCGAGGTGAAGGACAGCGCCAGCGTCACCGCGAGCGGCAGCGCCGACAGCGCATAGAAGAAGCTCAGCGCCGTCGCCATCACCACCAGCGAGCGCCAGGCATGCGGGCGCAGCGTCGCCCGGTCCGGCAGGCTGGTGCGCATCGCCTTGAACACCAGGAAGGCCGCGGCGCCGCCGGCGAGATAGCGCATGAACGCCACTTGCGGCGTCGCATGGGTCTCGGCGACGAACTTGATCAGCGCGTCCATGATGGACAGCAGGAAGATGCCGCCGATCGCCAGGGTGGCGGCTCCGGGAGCGGCTCCGACGGAGGCTCGGGCGACGGGGCCGGCGCGTTCGGCTACCGGGCGGGCGAGGGGGCGGGTCATGCGAGGCTCACGCGGCGGATCGCCCCGCCGAGGCGCGCCGGCATGGGGCGCTCCTGCCGGCGAAGGGTCGTCACGGGTGCCGGCGGGCGCGAATCGCGGGCCGGCGCGGGAGCTGCGCAGGCCCTCGCACCGGGTGATTTAGATCAAGTCGCGGCAAAGGTGAATGGCCTTCCGCGCGCCCTCGCAGAGGGTCACGTCGAAGCGAGCCGGAGGCGGTAGGGATATTCGGAGGTGGCGGAGAGGTCGTGCAGTTCGCGCGCGCCGGGCAGGCGCTCGAAGCCCAGGCTCTCGTAGAAGCGATGGGCATCGAGAAAACGGGTGTCGGTCCACAGCCGCAGCTCCGGCGCGAAGCCGGCGCGGGCGAAGCCGAACGCCTCGCCCATCAGCGCCCGGGCGACGCCGCGGCGGCGGGCGGCGCGGGCGACATAGACCTTGGTGATCTCCACCGTGCCGGCGGGCACGTCGTCCCCGCGCATCGGCGCGGCGGCGAGCGAGCCGAGCACGGCGTCGCCCTCCGTCGCCACCCAGATGCGGCCGCCTCTGGCCTCGAAATGACCGGCTATGGCGTCGAGCTCGGGGAATTCGACGGCGCGATCGAAGACGCAGCCGTCATATTCGGCGAAGGCGCCGGCGATCAGGGCGGCGATGGCGTCGCCGTCGGCGTCGCGGGCGGGGCGGATGAGGGGAGCATGCACCGGAAATTCTCTCGACCTGTGGCTCAGTTAACGTCGACGAGGCGACGCGGGCAGACTATGTTGTCATGCCGTCCCTGGCGTAAAGCCCATGCGCCGGGGGTGTATCCCATTCTCGTTAGCGGCCGGGGTTCGCCTGGTCGCTGGTCGTCCGACCGGCATCTGCCCGTCCCGGAGTGCTCGATGAACTTCTCCCGTCGTTTCGTGCGTCTGTCCCTCGTCGCCGCGGTGGCCGCCTTTGTCGCCGCCTGCGCCAGCACCCCGACCCCGCCGCAGCCGGCCATGCCGGCCATGCCGCACTACACCTCGCCGATCGCCGCCCAGCAGCTGGTCGGCAAATGGGGCCTGGCCGCCTTCCACCGGCCGGAGGACGCCGCCCGTACCGAGGCGCAGGCCCGCCAGGGCTGCCGCCAGCCCTATGTGATCACCGCGGGCTCGAATGGCGGCTTCATGATGTATCTCGCCGACCAGACGCAGGCTTCCGAGCTGGTCTCCAAGCAGGTGGCGCCGGGCCCGACCTATATCGGCCTGCCTGAGGAGCCGCCGGGCGGTGAGGGCGACCGCGAGGTGCTGCGCTTCGACGGCCAGGTGCTGGTGATGAAGTGGCTCGATCCCGAGGTGCAGGGCCGCTACGGCACCATGGTGTTCGTGCGCTGTCCGGCCTGATCGCCGGTTCGGCCCGGCGGTATAACCGTATGTTAACCACGGGGAGCGAAACCTAGGGTTCATGGGGTGAAGCGGCCGGGACGCCTGCGCATGAGCGGTTTCGAGACTTGGGACCAGATGTCGGGCGAGAGCCGGGGCGAGACTTCGCGCGGGATCTGGGGTTGCCGGCGGCACGGGAGCGCCCGCTCCCGGCCCTCGCGCCGGGGCGCGGTCCCGGTGCTGGTGGCGATGTCGGCGATCGCGTCGGCGCTCGGCCTCGCCGGGCCGGCACTGGCGCAGAGCGCCGGCATCTACGGCGTCAATGACAGCAATTACGCGGTGTTCTCCTCCTCCGGCGGACGGGCGCCGTCGGGCGGGACCACCTCGTCCTCGCGCAGCTGGGTCGGCGGCGGCTGGCAGCCGGGCGGCAGCAATGTCTATCCCTCCGGCAATGTGATGCCCGGCAATGCCGGTTCCCATGCCGCTTCCTCCTATGCCCCCGCTCCCTCCTATGCCCCCGCGCCGCGCCCCAGCGCGGAGGTCGGCACCAGGCGCACGGCTGCCTCCGGCGCCTATCGCAATGGCGGTTCGGCCGGCGCCATCTATGGCGGCGCCCCGAGCCCGGCCGCGGCCAGGCCCGCCTATGCCACCGCCGGCGCGGGCGACTATTATGAGGACGACACGCCGGGGCCGGTCTACCAGAGCGGCGGCGGCGGCAAGGGCGTCGACACCATGTATAACCGGCAGGTCGTGCCCTACACGACCGTCGATCCGCCGGGCACCGTCATCGTCGATACCGGCGCGCGCTTCCTCTACCTGATCCAGGGCAATGGGCGGGCGCTGCGCTACGGCATCGGCGTCGGCCGCGAGGGCTTTGCGTGGAGCGGCAGCCAGCGGGTGAGCCGCAAGGCGGAATGGCCGAACTGGCATCCGCCGGCGGAGATGATCGCCCGCCGTCCCGACCTGCCGGAGCAGATGGCCGGCGGGCCGGACAACCCGCTCGGTGCCCGCGCGCTCTATCTCGGCGACACGCTCTACCGCATCCACGGCACCAACGAATCCGACAGCATCGGCCAGGCGGTGTCCTCCGGCTGCATCCGCATGCGCAATGACGACGTGATCGACCTCTATAATCGCGTGCGCGTCGGCACGATGGTGCGGGTCATCTGATCGCAGGTGCCGTTCGATCAGGGGCGATATTCCTGCATGGCTCGCCGTCTGGTCGGATAGCGGCGGCTCGGTTATGGTCCCGGCGCGCTTCGCTTCGAGGCGAAGGGTTCGGCGCACCGGATCGGGAGGGCACCATGGCGGCGGCAGGCAACAGCACGCGGAGCGACGCGGCGACCGATCCCGTGGCGGGCGATCTTGCGGTGGCTCCCACCCCGCCGGATTCCGCCGCCGATACCCATTTCGGCTTCCGCACCGTGCCGCTGGGCGAGAAGCAGCGGATGGTGGACGAGGTGTTCCATTCCGTCGCCAAGCGCTACGACGTGATGAACGACCTGATGTCGCTCGGCCTGCACCGGGCGTGGAAGGACCTCTTGGTCTCGCGCATCCGCCCGCCGAAGAGCGACCGGCCGTTCCGCCTTCTGGACATTGCCGGCGGCACCGGCGACGTGTCGTTCCGCACCGTGGAGGCCGGCGGCGTCGGCACGCGCGCGGTGGTCGCCGACATCAATGGCGGCATGCTGGGCGTCGGGCGCGAGCGCGCCATTGCCATGGGGATGGCCGACAAGGTGGAGTTCGTCGAGGCCAATGCCGAGGAACTGCCGTTCCCGGACCGTTCCTTCGACGCCACCTCCATCGCCTTCGGCATCCGCAACGTGCCCCGCATGGACAAGGCGCTCGCCGAGATGCGCCGGGTGCTGAAGCCGGGCGGGCGCTGCCTCATACTGGAATTCTCGCGCGTCGACGTGCCGGGGCTGGACGCGATCTACGACACCTATTCGTTCAAGGCGATCCCGCCGATGGGGCGCCTGGTGACCGGCGATGCCGAGTCCTACCGCTACCTCGTCGAATCGATCCGCCGCTTCCCGGCGCCGGAGCTGTTCGCCGAGATGATGCGCGCCGCCGGGCTGAAGCGCGTCGCCTGGACGCCGCTGACCGGCGGCATCGTCGCGCTGCACAGCGCCGTGAGGATCTGAACGCGCCGTGGCAACCTTCCCTGGAGACGCGCTGCGGCTCATCCGCGCCGGCTATGTGATGGCGCGCGAGGGCGTGCTCGCCCGCGTCGACCCCGACATCCTGCCGCCCGGCACCGCGCCGCTGTTCAAGCTGTCGCGGCTGATCGAGCGGCGCGGCAGCCGCTCCACCGCCGCCGCGCTCGGCGCCGCGCTGTCGCGGCTGGGGCCGTCCTATGTGAAGCTCGGCCAGTTCCTCGCCACCCGGCCGGACGTGGTCGGGCCGCAGATGGCGCGCGACCTCGAGGTGCTGCAGGACCGCATGCCAGCCTTCCCGCAGGCGGTGGCCGAGGAGGCCGTCGCCCGCACGCTCGACCGGCCGGTGGCGAAGCTCTACGCGTCGCTCGGCCCGCCGATCGCCGCCGCCTCGATCGCGCAGGTGCACAAGGCCGAGACGCGCGAGGCCGACGGCACCTCCCGCCGCGTCGCGGTGAAGGTGCTGCGCCCGGACGTGCAGGCGCGCTTCCGCGCCGACCTCTCCTCCTTCTACCGGGTGGCGCGGATCGGCGAGAAGGCCTCGCCGGAGGGGCGCCGGCTGCGGCTGGTCGCTATCGTCGATACGCTCGCCCGCTCGGTGGCGATGGAGATGGACCTCAGGCTGGAGGCCGCCGCGCTCTCCGAGCTGGCGCAGAACACCGAGGCCGAGCCCGATTTCCGCGTGCCGTCGGTCGACTGGGACCGCACCGGGCGCGAGGTGCTGACCACCGAGTGGATCGACGGCATCAAGCTGAACGACCTCGACGGGCTGCGCGCGGCGGGGCACGACCTGCCCGAGCTCGGGCGCATCCTGATGCAGTCCTTCCTGCGCCACGCGCTGCGCGACGGCTTCTTCCACGCCGACATGCATCCGGGCAACCTGTTCGTCGACCCCGAGGGACGGCTGGTGGCGGTGGATTGCGGCATCATGGGCCGGCTGGGGGTGAAGGAACGGCGCTTCCTCGCCGAAATCCTCTACGGCTTCATCACCCGCAACTGGATCCGCACGGCGGAAGTGCATTTCGAGGCCGGCTACGTGCCGGCGCATCATTCGGTGGAGGATTTCGCGCAGGCGATCCGCGCCATCGGCGAGCCGATCCATTCGCGCAGCGCCAGCGAGATCTCCATGGCCAAGCTGCTGACGCTGCTGTTCGAGGTGACGTCGCTGTTCGACATGAAGACGCGCCCCGAGCTGCTGCTGCTGCAGAAGACCATGGTGGTGGTGGAGGGCGTCGCCCGCACGCTCGACCCGCAGCTCAACATGTGGCGCACCGCCGAGCCGGTGGTGCGCACATGGATCGAGCGCAATCTCGGGCCGGCCGGCAAGCTGGAGGAGGCCGCCGTCGGGCTCGGCGCGGTGGCGCGCGGGCTGCAGGCGCTGCCGGAGCTGCTGGAGCACGGCCAGCGCATCGCCAGCCAGCTCGACCGCTCGACCCGCGACGGGCTGGCGCTGGCGCCGGAGACGGTGGAGGCGATCGGCCGGGCGGAAGGGCGCGGCAATCGCGGGCTGACCTGGGCGCTGTGGGCGATCGCCGCGCTGCTGGCGGCGCATCTGCTGTTCTGAGCGCGAGCGCCGCGTGAGCCTCATCCATAATGAGCGCACGAAACTGTCTGCGACCTACCTGAACGGCATCGCCATCGCGGTGATGGCCGTCGGCGGGCTTGGCCCGGTGGTCTCGGTCCTGAACGGGGCTTCGGTACCCGCCTTCGGGATCGCCGCCGTCAGCGTGATTTGCCTGGCGGGCAGCATCGCCCTACATTTCCTTGCGAGACGTCTCCTCGGGAGCCTTGAGCCATGACAACCGCGGATTTCCTGCTGCTGCTGATCATGCCGGTCGGCGCCCTTGTCGTCGGCGGCATCGTCTATCTCGTCGCCTCGCGCGGCCACCATCCCCACGCCGGCCCGGCCGAGTGATCGCCTCTGGGCCGCGCCGTCGCGCTGCGCTATACGCCACGCAGGCAATGGACGCAGGCAAACCGCATGCTCGCAGGCAAGACGGTTCTTCTCATCATCGGCGGCGGCATCGCCGCCTATAAGGGCCTCGATCTCATCCGCCGGCTGAAGGAGCGCGGCGCGCGGGTGCGCGTGGTCATGACCGCCGGCGCCCAGCAATTCGTCACCCCGCTCGCCGCCGGGGCGCTGTCGCACGAGCCGGTGTTCACCGAGCTGTTCGACCGCGCCGCCGAGCAGGATATCGGCCATATCCGCCTCGCCCGCGAGGCCGACCTGGTGCTGGTGGCGCCCGCCACCGCCGACCGCATGGCGAAGATGGCGAGTGGCATCGCCGACGATCTCGCCGGCGCGGTGCTGCTGGCCACGAAGACCAGGGTGCTGCTCGCCCCGGCGATGAACCCGGCCATGTGGGCGCATCCGGCGACCCGCCGCAATGTCGCGACGCTGAAGGCCGACGGCATCGCCTTCGTCGGTCCCGCGGCCGGGGCGATGGCCGAGCGCGGCGAGGAAGGCCTCGGGCGCATGGCCGAGCCGGCCGAGATCACCGAGGCCGCCGCGGCGCTGCTGGCCGCCGGCGGCGCGTATGACGAGCGGCAGGTATGTGCCGGGCGGCAGGTCCTTGCCGGGCGGCACCTGCTGGTCACCTCCGGCCCGACGCATGAGCCGATCGACCCGGTGCGCTACATCGCCAACCGCTCTTCCGGCAAGCAGGGCCACGCCATCGCCGCCGCCGCCGCCGCCGCCGGGGCGCGGGTGACGCTGATCTCCGGCCCGGTGAACCTGCCCGTCCCGCCGGGCGTCGATATTCGCCCCGTGGAGACGGCGCGCGAGATGCTGGCGGCGGTGGAGGCGGCGCTGCCGGCCGATGCCGCGATCTTCGCCGCGGCGGTGGCCGACTGGCGCGCGGCGAGCGAGGCCGGGCAGAAGCTAAAGAAGGACGGCAACGCCATCCCGCCGCTGATGCTCGCCGAGAATCCCGACATCCTCGCCAGCGTGGCGCAGCGCGCCGAGGGGCGCCCGCGCCTCGTCATCGGTTTCGCGGCGGAGACGCAGAACGTCGTCGCCCATGCTCAGGCCAAGCTTGCCCGCAAGCGCTGCGACTGGATCCTCGCCAACGACGTGTCGCAGGAGGGTGGCAGCCAGAGCGGCATTCCCGGCGGGGTGATGGGCGCCGACAGCAACAAGGTCCATCTCGTCAGCGCCGAGGGCGTCGAGCACTGGCCGACCGCCTCCAAGGCCGAGGTGGCGGCGCGGCTGGTCGCGCGCATCGCCCAGGCTCTCGCCCAGGCTCCCGCCCAGACTCCCGCCGGGGCGGCGCCGGACCCGCAGGAGACCGCTTCTTGACCATCGAGCTTCCCGTCCGCCTGCTGCCGCATGGCGAGGGCCTGCCGCTGCCGGCCTATGCCACCGCCGGCGCCGCCGGGCTCGACCTCATGGCCGCGGTGCCGGAGGACGCGCCGCTGGTGCTCGCCCCGCTCGCCCGTGCCGCGGTGCCGACCGGCCTGTGCCTCGCCGTACCGGCGGGCTTCGAGGCGCAGGTGCGGCCGCGCTCGGGCCTCGCGCTGAAGAACGGCGTCACCGTGCTCAACGCGCCCGGAACCGTCGATTCCGACTATCGCGGCGAGGTGAAGGTGCTGTTGGTCAATCTCGGCGAATCACCCTTCGCGGTGACGCGCGGCATGCGCATCGCCCAGATGGTGGTGGCCCCCGTGACACAGGCGAACCTCGTATTGGTCCGTGATTTGGAAGAAACAACGCGCGGCAGCGGTGGATTTGGCTCGACAGGGCTCGACGGCGGGCAAATATCGCGGTAGCCAAGAGCCATGCCGCGTCTGTCCGACAAAAGCCTGCTGGCCATCGCCGCCGTCGTCGACGTCGCCCTGTATGCGCGGGGCACGCCGGTGGCTGCCAAGGCGCTCGCCGCCCGTCACGAACTGCCGCCGCGGCATCTGGAGCCGGTGCTGCAGTCGCTGGTGCATGCCGGGGTGCTCAAGGGCGTGCGCGGGCCGCGCGGCGGCTACGAGCTGGCCCGCGAGCGCCGGCGCATCACCGTCGCCGAGATCGTGCGGGTGGTGGAGGCGGAGGCCGGCGACGCGCTCGACAATCTGCCGACCATCGTCCGCGACGTGATCCAGCCGGCGGTCGGCGAGGCCGAGCACGCCTTCGAGGCGGCGCTGGACGGGGTGACGGTCGAGGACCTCTGCCGCAGCTCGGCGCAGAGCGAGGACCGCCGCGGCGTGCCGGAAGGCATCGATTTTACAATTTAATTGTGTTTAATTCCGGTTTCTCGACAGTCTGACGTGAATATGCTAGGCCTCGGCTCAACAATTGGCGCCCAGGCTGATTCTCTCAGGGCGGGTGCCGCGAAAACTTCTCACCGGAGGCTCCCATGGCCCAGCCCGCCCTTCAGCCGGCCGCCCCTGCGGCCAAGTCCCCTGCGCCCGAGTCGACTGCGCCCAAGTCCGCCGCGGCCAAATCCCCCACGGCCCGGCCCGGCCGCGGCCGCGTCTATTCCTCGATCACCGACACGGTCGGCGACACGCCGCTGGTCGAGTTGCACCGGCTGCCGGCGCAGCGCGGGGTGAAGGCGCGCATCCTCGCCAAGCTCGAATTCTTCAATCCGCTTTCCAGCGTGAAGGACCGCATCGGCCTGTCGATGATCGAGGCGATGGAAGAGGCGGGGGTGCTGAAGCCCACCACTGTGCTGGTGGAGCCGACCTCCGGCAATACCGGCATCGCGCTCGCCTTCGTGGCGGCCGCGCGCGGCTACCGGCTGATGCTGGTGATGCCGGAATCGATGTCGGTGGAGCGGCGCAAGATGCTGGCGCTGCTCGGCGCCGAGCTGGTGCTGACCCCCGGCGCGCAGGGCATGCGCGGCGCGGTCGCCAAGGCCGAGGAACTGGTGCAGGAACTGCCGGACGCCATCATCCCGCAGCAGTTCCGCAACCCGGCCAACCCGGCGGCGCATCGCACCTTCACGGCGGAGGAGATCTGGAACGATACCGACGGCGAGGTCGACGTGGTGGTCTCCGGCGTCGGCACCGGCGGCACCATCACCGGCATCGGCCAGGTGCTCAAGCCGCGCAAGCCGGGCCTGAAGATGATCGCGGTGGAGCCGGAAGACAGCCCGGTGCTCTCCGGCGGCCAGCCCGGCCCGCACAAGATCCAGGGCATCGGCGCCGGCTTCGTGCCGGAAGTGCTCGACCGCTCGGTGATCGACGAGGTGGTGACGGTCGGCAACCAGACCGCGTTCGAGACGGCGCGGGCGGTGGCGCGGCTGGAGGGCATGCCGGTCGGCATCTCCTCCGGCGCCGCGATCGCCGCGGCGCTGGAGATCGGCGCGCGGCCGGACATGGCGGGAAAGACCATCGTGGTGATCATTCCGTCCTTCGCCGAACGCTATCTATCCACTGCCCTGTTCGAAGGGTTGTGAAGCTTCCGCCGTCCGGCCATTCCAGAGCGAGTCCCGCTTCGCTAAAGTCGCACTGATTCGGCATGTTTCGGCGGCGTGAGCCGAACCGGGTACGGGGCAGACAGTCGGCGGTAGGGGGACGGGCGCGGATGGCGCAGCCGGCCGGCAACGGCGGTGAAGACGGATGGGTGCGCACCCTGGCGGTGCGCGCGGCCGCCGGCTTTCGCGCCCGTCGCGCCGGCCGATGCCCTGCCCTCATGACTCGCACCCTTTCGGTCGGCGCCCGCCTGGTCCGCGCCCTTGCGGCCGGCGCTGCTGTCGGCAGGACAGGGCCCGCGGCGCCCGTTCTGGCGGTTCCCGTCCTTATCCTGCCGGTTCAGGCGCGGGCCTCCGACCTCGTCGGCGAGGCGGCGCGCAATTTCGCCGCGCTCGATCCCGGCACGCTGGTCGGCCTGTCGCTGGCGCTCGGCCTGCTGGCCTTCGCCACCACCACCGCCATCGTGCATGTGCGCTTCCGCCGCGCCGCCGGTGCGCGCGAGACGGCGGCCTTCGGCGAGATTTCCCGGCTGGAAGCCCAGATCGAGGAAGGCCGCGCGCTGCTGATGGCCGAGCCGCAGATCGTCGTGGTGTGGCGCGATCCGGGCGCCGACCCGGAGATCATCGGCAACACCCCGGCCTTTACCGGCGTCGCCGCGCCGGGGCGCATCCTCGCCTTCGGCAGCTGGCTCACCGCCGGTTCCGCCCGCGAGATCGAGGCGGCGGTCGACCTGCTGCGCGCCCGCGGCACTCCGCTCGCCGCCGCGCTGGTCACCCAGGACGGGCGCTATCTCGAGGCCGACGGACGGCCGGTGGGCTCGGCGGTGGTGCTGCGCCTGCGCGACATTACCGGCGTGCGGCGCGACCTCGCCCGGCTCGCCGAGGCGCATGCGGCGCTGGAGGGCCAGACGCGGGCGCTGCGCAACCTGCTCGACGCCGTTCCCGCCCCCGCCTGGATCGCCGACCGCGGCGGCCGTCTCGCCTGGGGCAATGCCGCCTATGTGCATGCGGTGGAGGCGCGCGACGTCCGCGACGCGGTCGGCCGCGACCTCGCCCTGCTCGACGCCACCGGCCGGCGGCAGGCGCTCGACGCCCATGCGCAGGGCCGCCCGTTCCATGCCCGCCTGCCGGTGGTGGTGGCCGGCAGCCGCCGCGTCGTCGACGTGATGGAGGCGGTGATAACCGACGGCACCGCCGGCATCGCCCTCGACGCCACCGAGGAGGAGCGCGTGCGCGCCGAGCTCGCCCACGCGCTCAGTGCCCATCGCCGCACCCTCGACCAGCTCTCCACCGCGGTGGCGATCTTCGGCGAGGACAAGCGGCTGGTCTTCCACAATGCCGCCTATGCGACGCTGTTCGACCTCGACCCGGCCTTTCTCGACGAGCGGCCGAGCGACGTCGCGGTGCTGGACCGGCTGCGCACCGCCCGCCGCCTGCCCGAGCAGGCGGATTTCCGCGCCTGGCGCGCCGACCTGCACGAGGCCTATCGCAGCATCGAGCCGAGGGAGCACTGGTGGCACCTGCCGGGCGGGCGCACGCTGCGCGTGGTCACCGCGCCCAATCCCGAGGGCGGCGTCACCTATCTCGCCGACGAGGTCACCGAGCGCCTCGCCCTGGAGAGCCGCTTCAACGCGCTGACCCGCATCCAGAGCGAGACGCTGGACGCGCTGGCCGAGGCGGTGGCGGTGTTCGGCAGCGACGGGCGGCTCGGCCTCTCCAACAGCGCCTTCCGCCGGCAATGGGGGCTGGAGGCCGCCGCGCTGGCCGGGCATCCGCATATCGACGCGGTGGTCGACGCCTGCCGGGCGCTGTCGCCGGGCGATGCGGCCTGGAGCCGGCTGCGCGCGGCCGTCACCGGCATCGAGGCGCGGGTGCCGGCCGCCTTCCGGCTGGAGCGGGCGGACGGGATGATCCTCGACGGCTCCACCCAGCCGCTGCCGGATGGCGGCACGCTGGTGACGCTGCGCGACGTCACCGACAGCGTGCATGTCGAGCGGGCGCTGGTGGAGCGCAACGAGGCGCTGGTCGCCGCCGACCATCTCAAGAGCACCTTCGTCAGCCACGTTTCCTATGAGCTGCGCTCGCCGCTGACCACGATCATCGGCTTCGCGCAGCTGCTCGACGATACCGGCATCGGCCCGCTGAACGAGCGCCAGCATGCCTATGTGAACCACATCACCGAGAGCAGCGCCGCGCTGCTCGCCATCATCAACGACATTCTCGACCTCGCCACCATCGATGCCGGGGCGATGACGCTCGACCTCGCCGATGTCGACGTGCGCGGCGCCATGGACGCGGCGGCCGAGGGCGTGCGCGACCGGGTGGTGGAGGGCCATCTCACGCTTTCCATCGAGGCGCCGGCCGGCGTCGGCAGCTTCCGCGCCGACGCCAAGCGGGTGCGGCAGGTGCTGTACAATCTCCTGTCCAATGCGGTCGGCTTTGCCCCCTCCGGCTCGACGGTGCGGCTCACGGCCGAGCGGCGCGGCGGCGAGGTGGTGTTCCATGTGCGTGACGAGGGGCCGGGGATCTCGCCGGAAATCGGCGCACGGATGTTCGACCGCTTCGAGAGCCACACGTCCGGCTCGCGCCATCGCGGCGTCGGGCTCGGCCTGTCGATCGTGCGCTCGCTGGTCGCCCTGCATGGCGGCGCGATCAGCATCGGTCCGGCGCCGGGCGGCGGCACGCTGGTGACCTGCCGGTTCCCGCTCGACAGCGGGGCGGCGCAGGTGGCGGCGGAATAGTGGCGGGGCAGGCGATGGGCGAGGCGCATATTCCCGGATCGCAACCTGCAGGCACCCCCGTGCACTGGAGCGTGGTGCTGCCGGACGAGTACGCCACCGGCCGGCTCGCCATGGACCTCGCCGCGGCGCTGGTGCCGGGTGACCTCGTCGCCCTCGAGGGCGATCTCGGTGCCGGCAAGTCGACGCTGGCGCGGGCGCTGATCCGCTCGCTCGCCGACGACCCCGACCTCGAAGTGCCGAGCCCGACCTTCAACCTCGTGCAGACCTACGACCTGCCGCGCCACCGGCTGGTGCATGCCGATTTCTATCGGCTCGGCGACAGTTCCGAGCTGGAGGAGATCGGCTGGGACGAGCTTGCCGACGGTTCCATCGCGCTGGTGGAATGGCCGCAGCGGGCGCCCTCGGTGCTGGCGGTGCCGAACCGGCTGGAGCTGCGCCTCGCCCTGGCGCCGGAGGCGAGCGCGACGACGCGCCGCGTGCGGATGATGGCCTATGGACGGGTGGCGGACGCGCTGCGCCGGATGAAGGCGATCCGCTCGCTGATCGACCTCGCCGGCTTCGGCCCGGCGCGGCGCAAGCATCTGCAGGGCGACGCCTCGACCCGCGCCTATGAGCGCCTGGTCGGCAAGACCCGCAACGCGGTGCTGATGAACGCCCCGCGCCGGCCGGACGGGCCGCCGGTGCAGGGCGGCAAGCCCTACAGCGCCGTCGCCCATCTCGCCGAGGACGTGAAGCCCTTCGTGGCGCTGGCCCGCGGCCTGGCGGCACGTGGCTTCTCGGCGCCGACCGTCTATGCCGCCGACCTCGCCGCCGGGCTGCTGGTGATCGAGGATCTCGGCGACGAGCTGGTGGTGGGCGGCAATGAGGCTGGTTTGCCGCCGGCGCCGATCCGCGAGCGCTACGAGGCGGCGACCGACGTGCTCGCGGCGCTGCACGGCATGGAGCTGCCGGCGACGCTCACCGTCTCGCCCGACCACGACCACAGGCTGCCGTCCTACGACCTGCCGGCGCTGCTGATCGAGGTGGAGCTGCTGCTCGACTGGTACATCCCCCATCGCGGCGGCGCCAGGGTGAGCGAGGCGCTGCGCGCCGAGTTCCGCGCGCTGTGGAGCGAGGCGCTGGCCGGCTCGCTGGCGCAGAAGCCGACCTGGGTGCTGCGCGACTACCATTCGCCCAACCTGATCTGGCTACCGGAGCGCGAGGGGCTCGCCCGCGTCGGGCTGATCGATTTCCAGGACGCGGTGATGGGGCCGCCGGCCTATGACCTCGCCTCGCTGGCGCAGGACGCCCGCGTCGACGTGCCGGAGGATCTGGAGCTGGCGCTGCTCGGCCGCTACATCCGCAACCGGCGGGTGGAGCCGGATTTCGACATGCGCAGCTTCGCCGCCTCCTATGCGGTGATGGGCACGCAGCGGGCGACCAAGATCCTCGGCATCTTCGCCCGGCTGGATAAGCGCGACGGCAAGCCGCGTTATCTGCGTCACATCCCGCGCATATGGACCTATCTGCAGCGTGGCCTCGCCTTCACCGACCTCGCCCCGCTCAAGGCATGGTTCGACCGGCATGTCCCGGCCCCCGATCTGCCGACACCGGCTCCGCCGGCCCCCGACATGTCGGCATCGGTTCCGCCGGTGCCGGATCAGCCCGCCATCGAACCGCCCGTCCCGCAACCGAGCCAGCCGCAGACGACATGAGCCCGATCCGCAACGCCATGGTGCTCGCCGCCGGCCTCGGCACCCGCATGCGTCCGTTCACCGACGACCGCCCCAAGCCGATGGTCGCGGTCGACGGCCGGATGCTGATCGACCATGTGCTCGACCGCCTCGCCGATGCCGGGGTGGAGACGGCGGTGGTCAACCTGCATTATTTCGCCGACCTGCTGGAGGAGCATCTCTCCGGCCGCACGGCGCCGCGGATCATTTTCTCCGACGAGCGCGACCAGCTGCTC
The DNA here is from genome assembly GCF_058809335.1 of Ancylobacter sp. GW821-FHT10E12. Taxonomy (NCBI): domain Bacteria; kingdom Pseudomonadati; phylum Pseudomonadota; class Alphaproteobacteria; order Hyphomicrobiales; family Xanthobacteraceae; genus Ancylobacter; species Ancylobacter sp. GW821-FHT10E12. The sequence goes on from NZ_JBXASN010000008.1 coordinate 27,491, forward strand.
GATACCGGCGGCGGCATCCGCAAGGCGCTGCCGCTGCTCGGCGACGCGCCGTTCGTCTCCATCAATTCCGATACGATCTGGATCGAGGGCATCCGCCCCAACCTGCCGAGCCTGATCGCGGCGTTCGACGCCGGGGAGATGGACGCCATATTGCTGGTGGCGGCCAGCACCGGCTCGGTCGGCTATGACGGGCGCGGCGATTTCGCGATGGACGGCGACGGTCGCCTGACGCCGCGCGGCGAGCGGACGGTGGCGCCCTTCGTCTATGCCGGGGCCGCGGTGCTGGCGCCGGCGCTGTTCGATGGCACCCCGGAAGGGCCGTTCTCACTGGTGAAGCTGTTCAACCGCGCATCCGAGGCCGGGCGCCTGTTCGGCCTGCGGCTGGAAGGGGTGTGGATGCATGTCGGCACGCCGGAGGCGATCGGCGAGGCCGAGCTCGCCATCAGCCTGTCGACCGAGTGAGGCGGGCGCCGGGAGCGGGCGGCGGGGAGGCGACCTTGCAGGTGGGCGAGCCGCGACTTTTCACCATACCGCCCTCGGCCCCCTTCCTACCGGTGCTGGCCGACGCGCTGCTCGACGGCGTGTTGGTGCCCGGCTTCGCGCCGCGCGGCGACCCGATGGCGCTGGCCTCCGCCACCGTCTACCTGCCCACCCGTCGCGCCGGCCGCCTGTTCGCCGAGGAACTGCGCGCCCGCATGGGGGGCACCACGCTGCTGCCGAAGATCGTGCCGATCGGCGATGTCGACGAGGACGCGCTGGTGTTCTCCGAGGAGAGCGCCGGACCGCCCAGGGCGGTGGCGCCGACGACGCGGCGGCTGGCGCTGGCCAGCCTGGTCGGGGCGTGGCGGGCGGCGCTGAAGGACGATGACGGGCGCGGCGCGGTGGCTTCGGGGCCGGGCGCCGGGCTGGCGCTGGCCGACGCGCTGGCGCGGCTGATCGACGAGATGGCGGCGCAGGAAGTGCCGTGGTCGCGGCTCGACACGCTGGTGCCGGGCGAGCACGACCGCTACTGGGACATGGCGCTCGATTTCCTCAAGATCGCCCGCGATTTCTGGCCGGCGCAGCTCGCGGAGCTGCGCGCCGTCGACGCCTCGGTGCGGCGCGACCGGCTGATCGACGCCGAGGCGGCGCGCTTGACGGCGCTGGGAGCGGCGGCCCCGCCGGTGGTGGCGGCCGGCTCCACCGGCTCGATGCCGGCGACCGCGCGGCTGCTCGGTACCGTCGCCCGGCTGCCGCATGGCGCGCTGGTGCTGCCCGGCCTCGACACGCATATGAACGGGGACGACTGGCGCTCGCTCACCGACGAGGCCGCCGCCGCGCCCAGCCATCCGCAATATGGGCTGGCCCGGCTGCTCGCCGGCATGGGCGCCCGGCGCGGCGATGTCGTGGCGCTCGCCGCGCCGGCCGCGCATGGCCGCGAGGTGCTGCTTTCTGAGGCGCTGCTGCCGGTGGAGGCGACGCAGGGCTGGGCGACGCTGTCGGCACGGCTGCCGGACGCAGCGCGGTCGGCGGCGCTGGCGCGGGTGACGCTGGTCGAGGCCGACGACGCGCGCGAGGAGGCGCTCGCCATCGCCCTGGTGCTGCGCGAATCGCTGGAGGAGGAGGGGCGGACGGCAGCGCTGGTCACCCCCGACCGCGACCTCGCCCGCCGCGTCGCCGCCGAGCTGCTGCGCTTCGGCATCGCCATCGACGATTCCGCCGGCGAGCCGCTGTCGGAGAGCGGTCCCGGCCGGCTCGCGCGGCTGGTGGCCGATGCGTCGGCCGAGCGGCTGGCGCCGCTCACCCTCGCCGCGCTGCTGCGCCACGACCGGGCGCGTTTCGGCCTCGCGGCCGGGGCGCTGGCTGCCGCCGTGGACGCGCTGGAGCTGATGGTGCTGCGCGGCCCGCGTCCCGCCGCCGGCGCCGAGGGGTTGATGCGCGCGGTGAAGGCCTTCGATCCGAAGGACTGGCACCGCGACGACCCGCGCCATGGCGTGGACGAGGACCGCCGCGCGCTGGCCGCCGATCTCGCCCGGCGCATCGGCGCGGCGCTCGGCCCGCTGCTCGTGCTGGGGCCGGGCGCGCATGCCTTCGCCGATCTCGCCGCCGCCCATCGCGCGGCGGTGGCGGCGGTGCTGCGGGGCGGGGACGAAGCCGGGCCGGCCGAGCCCTTGCTCGCCAGGGCCTTCGACGATCTCGCCGCCGGCGCTCCCTGGGCTCCGGCGATGAGCCTTGGCGATTATGCCGCCGCCCTGCCGCACCTGCTGGCCGATGTGCCGGTGCGCCCGGCTTTCGACGCCGGCGCAAGGCTGCGCATCTTCGGCCCGCTGGAGGCCCGCCTCGTCCCGGTCGACCGGGTGGTGCTCGGCAGCCTGGTCGAGGATGGCTGGCCGGCCTCGGTGCAGCCGGACCCGTGGCTGAGCCGGCCGATGCGCGCGGCGCTCGGGCTCGACGTGCCGGAGCGGCGCATCGGCCTTGCCGCGCATGATTTCGCGCAGGTCTGCGGCGCGCGCGAACTCGTCCTCACCTATCCGCGCAAGCTCGGCGGCGCGCCGACCGTGCCCTCGCGCTTGCTGCAGCGGCTGGCGGCGGTGAGCGGCAGGACCGAATGGGACGCCGCCCGCGCCCGCGGCGAGCGCTGGCGGCGGGTGGCGGCGGCGCTGGATGTCGAGTCCGCGCGCGAGCGTATCCGCCGCCCGGCGCCGACGCCGTCGGTGGAGTTGCGCCCGCGGCGGCTGAGCGTCACCGAGATCGAGACCTTCCTGCGTGATCCCTACGCCATCTACGCCCGCCATGTGCTCGGCCTGCGACCGCTTGATCCGCTGGACACCCCGCCCGGCGCCGGCGAGCGCGGCACGGCGATCCACGCGGCGCTGGGCGACTTCGCCAAGGCGCACCCGCAGGGGCTGCCCGCCGATGCCGAGGCAAGGCTGCTTGCCTTCGGCCGACAGGCCTTCGCGCCGCTGGAGGCCTTCCCGGCCGAGCACGCGCTGTGGTGGGCGCGGTTCGTGAAGCTGGTGCCGCTGGTCGTCGCCTGGGAGCGCGGCCGGCGCGGCGGGCTCGACCGCGTGATCGCCGAGGCCGGCGGGCACCTGCTGCTGGAGGGCACGCGCGGGCCGTTCCGGCTCAACGCCTATGCCGACCGCATCGAGCAGCGACGCGGCGGCGGCCTCGCCATACTCGACTTCAAGACCGGCGCGGTGCCGACGGCGAAACAGACGCGCGCCAACTACTCGCCGCAGCTGCCGCTGGAAGCGGCCATCGCCCGGCGCGGCGGCTTCGAGAAGGTGCCCGGCGAGCCGGCGCTGGAACTGACCTATGTGAAGCTCGGCACCTCCGGGCTGAAGGAGATTTCCGCCGTCGACAAGGATTCCACCCCGCTCGGCCTCGCCGATGACGCGCTGGAGCGGGTGACCGCGCTGGTGCGGGCGTTCGAAAACCCGGCCCAGCCCTATCTGGCGCTGCGCCGCACGCTGTTCCGCGGCCGCTCCGGGCCTTACGACCATCTGGCGCGGGTGAAGGAATGGTCGGTCGGCGAGGAGGAGGGCGGCGAATGAGCGAGGCTCCCTCGATCCCGGCGGCGGTCGGCGCCGCCACCGCGCTGCAGACCCATGCCTCCGACCCTGGCCTGTCGGTGTGGGTCTCGGCCAATGCCGGCGCCGGCAAGACCCATGTGCTGGCACGCCGGGTGATCAGGCTGCTGCTGCGCGGCGTGGCGCCGGGCAAGATCCTCTGCCTCACCTATACCAAGGCCGCCGCCGCCAACATGGCGAACCGGGTGCTGGCGATCCTGCGCGACTGGGCGGTGATGAACGATACCGACCTCGACAAGGCGATCCTTGCCGCCGATGGCGGCGATCCGGTGCAGCGGCGGGCCCGCGCGCGTTCGCTGTTCGCACTGGCGCTGGAGACGCCGGGCGGGCTGAAGATCCAGACCATCCACGCCTTTTGCGGGCATCTGCTGCGCGCCTTCCCGTTCGAGGCCGGGGTGCCGGCCGGCTTCCGGGCGATGGAGGACACCCAGCGGCTGGAGCTGCTCGCCCTGGTGCGTGCGCGCATCGTGCAGGACGCCGCCGGCGCGCCGGACACGCCGCTCGGCCGCGCCTTCGAGCTCATGGTTGGCGAACTTGCCGATAGCGGGCTCGACGAACTGCTCGCCGCGCTGCTCGACGCGCCGGACGCGCTGGATGCCGGTATCGACGATCTCGCCCGCCTCGCCGGGCTGGATCTGGTCGAGGCCAGCCAATCGATTAGCCGGCGCATCGTCGCGGAGGCGCTGATCCCGCGCGAGGCCTGGCCCGGCATGGCGCAGGCCTTGATGGAGGCCGGCGGCAACGCCGCCCGGCGCGGCGAGGCGCTCGCCCGCGCGGCGGCCGCGCCGGAGGACGAGGTCGCCGACACCTATGCCAAGGTGTTCCTCAAGGACGATGGCAGCGCCTATGCCGATTCCTCGCTCGGCAGGGCGGATTTGCGCCGGAGCTTCCCGCAGCTCTGGGAGGAGCGCGACCGCCTCGCCGTGCTCGGCCCGCGCCTCGCCGCCGCCCGCGTCGTGGAGCGCAGCCTCGCGGCGCTGGAGCTCGGCCGCGCGGCGCGGCGGCTCTACGAGGCGGAGAAGGCGGCGCGCGGCATGCTCGACTTCGCCGACCTGGTCGCCGCCGCGCGCCGGCTGCTCGGCTCCGGCGCCTCGTCCTGGGTGCATTACAAGCTCGACCGCGGCATCGACCATGTGCTGCTCGACGAGGCGCAGGACACCAGCCCGGACCAGTGGGAGGTGATCCAGCCGCTGGTGATGGAATTCTTCGCCGGTGAAGGAGCGCATTCATCGCCGCCCGACGCGCCGCGCACCCTGTTCGTGGTCGGCGACGAGAAGCAGTCGATCTTCTCCTTCCAGGGCGCCGACCCGCGCCGCTTCGATGCCATGCGCGAGGAATTCGTCCGGCTCGCGCCGCCGGACCTGTTCGCGCATGTGAAGCTGCAGCATTCGTTCCGCTCGGCGCCCGGCATCCTCGCGGCGGTGGACGAGGTGTTCTCGCGCGAGGAGGCGTATCGCGGGCTGACCGCCTTTGCCGAGCGCACCGTGCATGTGCCGATCCACGCGCAATTGCCGGCGCGGGTGGAGATCTGGGAGCCGGAGGCGCCCGGCGAGCAGATCGAGGTCGACGCCTGGCAGCGCCCGCTCGACGCGCCGCGCCATGACGATCCGGTGAGCCGGCTCGCCGACAAGATCGCCGGCCATGTCCGGGCGCTGATCGAGGGCGGCGCGCCGGTCGAGGACCGGCACGGTCCGCGTGCGGCGCGCGCGGGCGACTTCCTCATTCTGGTGCGCCGGCGCGGGGCGCTGTTCGAGGCGGTGATCCGCGCGCTGAAGCAGGTGGGCGTCGCGGTGGCCGGCGCCGACCGGCTGGTGGTGGCCGAGCATATCGCGGTGATGGACCTCGCCGCGCTCGGCGAGGCGCTGCTGTCGCCCGACGACGAGCTGTCGCTGGCGAGCGCGCTGAAGAGCCCGCTCTTCGGCTTCGACGACGAGGACCTAGTCGCGCTGCTGCCGAACCGCACGGCGCGGCTGATCGACGAATTGCGCCGCCGCGGCGATGAGCGCCCGCACTGGCGCGCCGCTCTGGCCCGGCTCGACCGGCTGCGGCCGGAGGCGGCGGCGCTCAGGCCGTTCGACTTCTATGCCCGCGTGCTCGGTCGCGAGCGCGGCCGGGCCTTGATGCTGGCCCGGCTCGGGCCGGAGGCGGCGGACGCGCTCGACGAGATGCTGGCCATCGCCCGCGCCTATGAGAGCGCCGAGGCGCCCTCGCTCGCCGGCTTCCTCGCCTTCCTGCGCGGCGGGCAGGCGCAGGCCAAGCGCGACATGGAGGCCGGGCGGGACCAGGTGCGAGTGATGACCGTGCATGGCGCCAAGGGGCTGGAGGCGCCCCACGTCATCCTCGCCGATACCACTTCCGGCCCGCAGAAGGGCACCCGCGGCGGCCTGCTGGCGGGGAGCCGCGCGAATGGGGCCCGCGCCTTCCTCCTCGCCCCGCGCAAGGACGAGGACACCCCGGCGATGCGCCGGCTGCGCCAGGGCGCCGAGGCCGGGCTGATGGATGAATATCGCCGGCTGCTCTATGTCGCGCTCACCCGCGCCGAAAGCGCGCTGGTTCTGTGCGGCGCCGACGGCAAGCGCAGGCGGCCGCCCGATTGCTGGTACGACGTGGTGCGCACGGCGCTGGAGCCGGAGAGCCTGCCGGCGCCGGCCATCGGCTTCGAGGGCACGGTGCTGCGCTGGCGGGGGACGCCGGAGCCGGCATCGCCGGGGGCGCGCGCGCCTCTCGCCCCGCCCGGCGATGCCGAGGCGGAAGCCGCGCTCGCCCGTCGTCTCGCCCTGCCGGTCGGCCCTGCCGTGGCTCGTCCGCGCCTGACGCCGTCGCAGGCGACGCCTGCCGTCACCCCGGAACAGGCGGCGATGATGGCGCGCGGCGCATTGCTGCACCGGCTGTTCGCCGCGCTGGCGCCGTTGCCGCCCGGCGAACGCGAGGCTCCCGGCCGGCGGCTGCTGGCGCTCGCCGATGCGGACGAGGCGGGCGAGGCCCTGCTCGCCGAGGCGATGGCGACGCTGGCTCTGCCGGCACTCGCCGCGCTGTTCGCGCCGGGCAGCCTCGCCGAGGTGCCCCTGGTCGGCGAGCTCGACGACGGCACGGCGGTGAGCGGCCGCATCGACCGGCTGGCGGTGGCCCCGGACCGGGTGATCGTCGCCGATTTCAAGACCGATCGCCGGGTGCCGGCCGCCCTCGCCGCCGCCCCGCCGGCCCACCGTACGCAGATCGGGCTCTATGCGCGGCTGCTGGCCCGGCTCTATCCCGGCCGGCGCATCGAGCCGCTGCTGGTCTATACCGCCGGCCCGCTTGTGCTGGCCTTGCCGGCATCCGGGCTGTGGACGGCTGGGGACGGGCTCACGTCGCCGTGACGCCGCCTTGACGCGGGGCGGGGGCGATACCTACCTTGCATCCAACTTCATTCCCCTTTCGGGGGGATTCGCGGAAAGGTTACGCCATGGGCGTCGAAAAAGTGTCGGATCAGTCGTTTGATTCCGACGTCATCAAGTCTTCCGAGCCGGTGCTGGTCGATTTCTGGGCCGAGTGGTGCGGTCCCTGCCGCATGGTCGCCCCGGTGCTCGACGAGGTCGCCGGCGAGCTCGCCGGCAAGCTGAAGATCGTCAAGCTCAATGTCGACGAGAACCCGGCCGTCGCGTCCAAATACGGCATCATGTCGATCCCGACCCTGCTGCTGTTCAAGGACGGCCAGCTCGCCGCCCGCCAGGTCGGCGCGGCCCCCAAGGCCAAGCTGGTGCAGTGGATCAACAACTCGATCTGAGCCGGCCCGAGCCGTCTTGACCGATGCACGCCCCGGAACGGTCCGCCGCTCCGGGGTTTTCTTTTGCCGCCTTTGCTTCCAGCTTCCTACGGCATCAGTGCCTCGAGCTCCGCGAACAGCGAAGCCGGCACCTCGATGTCCTCCTCAAGACTGCGGGCGCGGGCCTTCAGCCTCCGCTCGCCCGGCAGCCGCACGCCCGGCTGGCGGGCAAGGGCGAAGACCTGCTCCGCGCTCGTCCTGTCCGCCTCCCCCGCGCGCCCGAGGATCTTGGGGTCGAGCGCGAGGATCAGCTCGCCGCCGAGCGGCGGGCCGCCGTCGCCATTCTCGATCTGCTTCGCCTGCCGGCTGGTGAGGTCGCCGATCAGCGGCCCGGCGATCAGCTCGACCATCAGCGACAGCGCCGAGCCCTTGTGGCCGCCGAATGGCAGCAGCGCCCCGGCGAGCGCCGCTGTGGGGTCGGTGGTCGGCGCGCCGTCCGGCCCGACCGCCCAGCCTTCCGGGATCGGCTCGCCGGCGCGGCGCTTCAATTCCACCTCGCCGCGCGCCGCCGCGCTGGTGGCGAAGTCGAAGATGAAGCCTGCTTCGTTCGAGGCATCGTCCTGCGGCCGCGGCCAGCCGAAGGCGATCGGGTTGGTGCCGAAGGCCGGCGCCGCGCCGCCGGCCGGGGCGACGCAGTGCTGGCCGATGGTGAAGGCGAAGGCGGCGAGCCCGCCCGCCACCAGATCCTCGATATCCGCCCATAGCGCCGAGAAATGGTAGCAATCGTTGATCGCCAGCGCGGCGATGCCGAGGCCGTGCGCCGCCTCGGCGAGCGCCGGCGTGCCGAGCTCGATGGCGAGGGGAGCGAAGCCGCGCTTCGCCTCCACTCGCAGCACCGCCGGCGTGACGCGGGTCAGTTCCGGCACGGCGTGCGGATCCGCCTTGCCGCTGCGCAGCGAGCCGACATAGCCGATCAGCCGGTACAGCCCGTGCGAATGGCAATCGTCCGCCTGCGCCCGCACCACCGAGCGCGCCACCGCCTCGGCATGGGCGGCGCCCAGCCCGTTGGCCGCGAGCAGGACGCGGGCGAAGTCGCGGGCCTCGTCGAGGGTCAGGCGCACCGGCGGCGCGTTCACGGGGCCGTCTCCCGCACCGAGCGGTCGAGCACGCCGACCAGCGCCAGCTGGACGTCGCGGACATGGGCTTCGAGAAAGGCGCAGGCGCGCGCGACATCGCCGGCGCGGCTGAGCGCGACCAGCTCGGCATGCTCCGCCATCGCCTTCTGCATGCCGGCGGTGCCGCTCAGCTGCACGCGGGTGTAGCGGTCGCTCGCCTGCAGCAGCGTGTGCACGATGGCGAGGGTGCGCGGCAGGCCGGCGCGCGCATAGAGCGCCATGTGGAACTCGGCATTGAGCTGGCCCCAGCGGCTGACGTCGTGCACGCGGGTGGCCTCGATGACCTGATCGTGGATCGCCTCGATGCGGGCGATATCCGCCTCGCCGAGCCGCGGCAGCGAATGGGCGAGCAGGCGCGGCTCCAGCAGGCAGCGCAGCTCGAACACGTCGTTGATCTCGTCCAGCGAGAGCTCGGCGACCACGGCGCCTTTCTGCGGGATGATCCGCACCAGCCCCTCGGCGTCGAGCTGGAACAGCGCCTCGCGCAGCGGGATGCGGCTGACGCCGTACACCTCCGCCAGCGCGTCCTGCCGCAGCTGGGTGCCGGCCGGATAGGTGCCGTCGAGAATGGCGTTGCGCAACTGGTCGAGGATCGCGGCCGAGAGCGTGCGGTGCTTGATGAGCGGGGTCATGGCTTGCGACGCATTCCTCCGCCGGCCGCCCCGGCGGCGTCCGGCAATGCATTGGGACCGATTCGCCGGCGACGGTACATCGCCGCGCGTGGCTCCCCGCGGTCAAAATAACGCGGAAGGCATATTGACGGATATAATTTATAAAATCTACGATCACCGCAAGTAAGGCGAAAAAGCCGGAGCGGGAATTCGGGCATGTCTCAGACCAGCGGCCGTCATGGCGGCGCGGGGAGCCTGTGGCGCGGAGGCTTCGGGCTCCTGACCACGGCCTCCGAAGCCGTGCTGTGGGTGGAGAGGGTGGCCATCGGCGCGCTGATGGCGCTGCTCACCGGCCTCATCCTGCTCAACGTCGTCACCCGCTACACCGGGTTCCCGCTCTATTGGGTCGATGAATCGGCGATCTACACCGCGGTCTGGCTTACCTTCATCGGTGCCTCCGCCATGTCGCGGCTGCGGCTCGATTTCTCGATGACGCTGCTGACCGATCACCTGCCGCGCGGCGGGGTCAAGGCGGCGCGCACCATCTCCACCCTCTCGATCCTGGCCTTCGGCCTGTCGCTCGCCGTCATGTGCTGGATGTGGATGGACCCGGTCGGCATCGCCTCCGCCGGCTTCGACGGGCGCGAATATGGCGGGGCGACGTTCAATTTCCTCTATACCGAGCGCACGCAGACGCTGAACTGGCCGAGCTGGATCGTCTATCTGGTGATGCCGATCTTCGCGCTCACCCTCACCCTGCACAGCCTCGCCAATCTCCTGGAGGATCTGGGGCTGGTTCCCCCGCCCACGCGCCGGGATTTCGGCATCTCCAGCGCCGGGGAGATCGGCTGATGCTCACCAGCGCGGTCTTCGTGTTCGTGATGCTGGTCGGGGTTCCGATCGGCATCGCCATCTGCATCACCGGGGTTGTGTTCATCGCCGCGTCCGGCAATCCGGTGCTCTACCAGAGCTTCCCGATGCAGATGTTCGGCAGCGTCGACAATTACGGGCTGATCGCCATCCCGCTGTTCATCCTCATCGGCGAGATCATGAATGGCGGCGGCATCACCCGGCGCATCGTCGACATGACCATGGCCTTCGTCGGCTCGGTGAAGGGCGGGCTCGCCTATGTGAACCTGCTCGCCAACATGTTCATCTCCTCCATTCTCGGCTCGGCGACGGCGCAGGTCGCCATCATGGCGCAGATCATGGTGCCGGAAATGGAACGCAAGGGCTACGACAGGACCTTCGCCGCCGGGCTCACCGCCTATGCCGGCATGCTGGGGCCGATCATCCCGCCCTCCATCATGTTCGTCATGTACAGCGTGCTGGCGCAGGTGCCGGTCAGCGACATGCTGATCGCCGGGATGATACCGGGCGTGCTGCTCACCGCCATGTTCTGCGTCGTCGTCGCGCTGATGGGCTTCTTCCATTACGACTATCCGCGCGCCGACCGGGCATCCTTGCGCGAGCGCGCCCGCACCGTGCTGGTCTGCGCGCCGACGCTGCTCATCCCCATCGTCATCGTCGGCTCGATCATGACCGGCCTCGCCAACGCGACGGAATCGGCGGCGGTGGGCGCCGTCGCCTCCACCCTGATCGGCCGCTACGTGACGCGGGAGATGACCTTCCGCGACCTGCCGGCGATGTTCCTGCGCGCCGGCATCTATTCCGGCATCGTGCTGTTCCTGGTGGCGGCGGCCGGGGTGCTGTCCTGGGTGCTGGTCTTCGCCCGCATTCCGCAGGACGTGGCGGTGTGGATCCAGTCCGTCGCCACCGGCCCGATCAGCTTCATGCTGCTGGTGAACGTCATCCTCCTGGTGATCGGCACGGTGATCGACGGCGCGCCCGGCCTGATCATGACGGTGCCGATCCTGCTGCCCATCGCCACCGAGGTCTACCACATCGACCCGATCCAGTTCGGCGTGGTGGCGGTGGTGAACCTGGTGCTCGGCTTCCTGTCGCCGCCGGTCGGCCTGTGCTTCTTCGTCGCCGCGGCGGTCACCGGCGCCAAGCCGGGCCGGATGTTCGTCGTCACCCTGCCGTTCTTCTTCGCCGCCTGCGGGTTGCTGATCCTGTTGTCGCTGTTCCCGTGGCTGTCGACCGCCCTCGTCCGATAATCCTCCAGAGCCAGAAGGAACACGTCATGCTGTCACGCCGCCGCTTCCTCGCCGCCACGGCAGCGGGTGCGAGCCTATCGGTCGCCGCTCCCGGCCTGCTGCGCGCCCAGGCCCGCGAACTGCGCCTCGGCATCATCACCCCGCCCGGCCATCCCTGGAACAACGCGGCCCTGAAGGTCGGCGAGACGCTGAAGGAGAAGACCGGCGGCAAGCTCACCCTCACCGTGTTCCCGGCCGGCCAGCTCGGCAACGAGGGCGCGATGCTGCAGCAATTGCAGACCGGCGCGCTCGACTTCGCCTTCCTGCAGGCGGGCGAGGTCGGCAACCGGGTGCCGAACATCGCCGCCATCATCGCGCCCTATGTGGTGCGCTCCACCGCCGCGGCCGCCAAGCTGGTGCAGCACCCCATCGCCACGCAGATGCTGGAGCCGCTGCCGAAGGAGGCCGGCGTGCTCGGCCTCGGCTGGGGCATCACCTCGATCCGCGCGGTGTTCTCGGCCAAGCCGATCGAGACCATCGGCGATCTCAAGGGCATGAAGCTGCGGATCAACACGACGCCGGCCTTCCGCGACTTCTACCAGCTGCTCGGGGCCGCCCCGACGCCGATCCCGACGCCGCAGGTGTTCGACGCCATGTCGAACGGCCAGGTGGACGGGCTGGAGGCCGATCTCGACTTCTCCTGGAACCAGCGCTTCGACAAGGTGTCCAAGGTGATGATGCGCATGAACGCGGTGTTCATGCCGATGATCGCGCTGGCCTCCGGCCGCGCCTGGCAGCAGTTCTCCGCCGAGGAGAAGGCGCTGATCGCCGAGGCGATCAAGGCGGCGCTGGCGGTGCAGGTCGAGGAGACCGTCACCAACGAGCCGAAGCTGGTGACGAATTTCGAGGCGCAGCCGATCAAGGTGATCGTGCCGCCGGCGGAGGATTCGGCGCCGATCATCGTCGAATACGACAAGATCTGGGTGCCCAAGGCGCCGATCCTGCCGGAGCTGCGCAAGATCGGCGCCAGCCTCTGAGGCCTGAAGGGCAGCAAGCCGGGCGGCTCGCCCGTCCGGCGTCGATCTCCCGGAGACGGTCGCGTCGTCAGCCGGCGAGGTCGACGACGCTCTCCACCGTCGAATCCGCCTTCAGCCGGTAGATCACCGGCACGCCGGTGGCGAGCTCGCGCTTCATGATACTCGCCGGCGTGTGGTTCTCCAGCACCATGATCAGCGCCCGAAGGCTGTTGCCATGGGCGGCGACCAGCACGCGGTTGCCCTGCAGCACCTTGGGCAGGATCTGCGTCACGTAATAGGGCAGGGTGCGTGCCACCGTGTCCTTCAGGCTCTCGCCGCCGGGCGGGGGCACGTCATAGGAGCGGCGCCAGACGAGCACCTGCTCCTCGCCCCATTTGGCGCGAGCATCGTCCTTGTTGAGGCCGGAGAGGTCGCCATAGTCGCGCTCGTTCAGCGCGAGGTCGCGGGTGATCGGCAGGTCGGTCTGGTCGAGCTCGGCCAGCGCCAGGTCCAGCGTCTTCTGCGCGCGGGAGAGCGCCGAGGTATAGGCGAGGTCGAACCGGTAGCCTTCCGCCTTCAGCCGCTTGCCCGCCGCCTTGGCTTCCTCGACGCCCTGCGCCGTGAGGTCCGGGTCGCGCCAGCCGGTGAACAGGTTCTTCAGGTTCCACTCGCTCTGGCCATGGCGGACGAGCACGAGAAGGCGGTCGGACATCGGCGGGTCTCCGGGTGAGGGCAAAGATGTTTCGGCGAATTGGGGGGACGGCCGCGCGAGGCGGCCGCGGTCCGGTGGATTATCTAGAAATCGGTGAGGTCGAGCACGTCGATCATGGAATAGCGGCCGGGCTTGCGCCCGCGCGCCCAGCGGGCGGCGGCGAGCGCGCCGCGGGCGAAGATCATGCGGTCCTCGGCCTTGTGCGCCAGCTCGATGCGCTCGCCGGTGCCGGCGAAGATCACGTTGTGCTCGCCGACCACCGAGCCGCCGCGCAGGGTGGCGAAGCCGATATCGCCGGCCCGGCGCGCGCCGGTATGGCCATGGCGGGCGAACACGCCCTGCGCGCCGATATCGACCCCGCGCCCTTCCGCCGCCGCGTGCCCGAGCAGCAGCGCGGTGCCGGAGGGGGCGTCGACCTTGGCGCGATGGTGCATCTCGACGATCTCGATGTCGAAATCCTCGTTCAGCGTGCGGGCGACCCGCCGGGTGAGCGCCGCCAGCAGGTTGACGCCGAGGCTCATATTGCCCGACTTGACGATGGCGGCGTGGCGCGAGGCGGCGTCGATCTTCGCCTCGTCCTCGCCCGAGCAGCCGGTGGTGCCGATGACGTGGACGATGCGCGCCTGCGCCGCCAGCGCCGCCAGCGCGACGCTTACCGCCGGCACGGTGAAGTCGATCACCCCCTCGGCCTGAACCAGCAGCGGCAGGGCGTCGTCGGTCACCTCGACGCCGAGATGCGGCAGGCCGGCAAGCTCGCCGGCGTCGCGGCCGAGATTGTCGCTGCCCGGCGACACCACCGCCCCGGCAAGGGCGAGGTCGGGCGCTTCCGCCACCGCCCTGATCAGCGCGCGGCCCATGCGCCCGCCGGCGCCGACGATGACGAGCCGCATCTGCGACATGGTGCGAGGCACTCCCTTATGTCCGCTTGCGGTATAGCGGGCCGGGCCTGCCACGAAAAGTGCTTGTTCGCACGTCATTCTCGCTCGTCTCGCGATGCCGCTTGACGGGCACGCCGCGCGCCGGTAAAGCTCGCGCAACTTTACGAAGGAGCGGCGCCGACATGCGCAACAATATTATCCTTATCGTAGGACGGCGCGTCGCCGCGGAGCTTGCCTGACGGCATCTCCGCCCAACGGTGACGCGCGAAAACGGGCCCCTGACGGGGCCTTTTGATTTTCCGGGCCGGGCCGGACCAAGTCACACGCGGCAGGCGCTACCCCGGCAGGGTATTCGCAGGCAGGCACTTCGCAGGAACGAGGAAACGACCATGATGCGCGAGATGACCGGCGCCGAAATGGTGATGCAGGCCCTGATCGATCAGGGCGTCGAACATATGTTCGGCTATCCCGGCGGCGCCGTGCTGCCGATCTACGACGCCATGTTCCACCAGAACCAGGTCCGCCACGTGCTGGTGCGCCACGAGCAGGGCGCGGTCCACATGGCGGAGGGCTATGCCCGCTCCTCCGGCAAGGTCGGCGTCGTGCTCGTCACCTCCGGCCCCGGCGCCACCAATGCGGTGACCGGCCTCACCGACGCGCTGCTGGATTCCATCCCGCTGGTCTGCATCACCGGCCAGGTCCCGACGCATCTGATCGGCTCGGACGCGTTCCAGGAATGCGACACGGTCGGCATCACCCGGCCCTGCACCAAGCACAATTACCTGGTCCGCGACGTCAACGATCTCGCCCGCGTCATGCACGAGGCGTTCTATGTCGCGCAGAACGGCCGTCCCGGCCCGGTGGTCGTCGACATCCCGAAGGACGTGCAGTTCGCACGCGGCCTGTATGTCGGCCCCGAGAACATCCAGCACAAGACCTACCAGCCGCGGCTGAAGGGCGACGGCGAGAAGATCCGCCAGGCGGTGGAGCTGCTGGCCAAGGCCAAGCGGCCGGTCTTCTACACCGGCGGCGGCGTCATCAATTCCGGGCCGGAGGCGAGCCGCCTCCTGCGCGAATTCGCCCGCCTGTCCGGCCATCCCGTCACCTCGACGCTGATGGGGCTGGGCGCCTATCCGGCCTCGGACAAGCAGTGGCTCGGCATGCTCGGCATGCACGGCACCTATGAAGCCAACATGGCGATGCATGATTGCGACGTCATGCTGTGCGTCGGCGCGCGCTTCGACGACCGCATCACCGGCCGCCTCGACGCCTTCTCGCCGGATTCGAAGAAGATCCACATCGATATCGACCCGTCCTCGATCAACAAGAACGTCAAGGTCGACATCCCGATCATCGGCGACGTCAAGCACGTGCTGGAGGACATGCTCACGCTCTGGCGGGCGATGAAGGTCGAGCCGGACCGCCGCGCCATCGCCTCCTGGTGGGGACAGATCGACCGCTGGCGCGCCCGCAAGTCGCTGTCGTTCCAGAATTCCAGCGAGGTGATCAAGCCGCAGTTCGCCGTGCAGCGACTCTATGAGGCGGTGAAGGACAAGGACGTCTACATCACCACCGAGGTCGGCCAGCACCAGATGTGGGCGGCGCAGCACTTCCCCTTCGAGGAGCCGAACCGCTGGATGACCTCCGGCGGCCTCGGCACCATGGGCTACGGCCTGCCCGCCGCCATCGGCGTGCAGGTGGCGCATCCCGGCAGCCTCGTCATCGACATTGCCGGCGAGGCCTCGATCCAGATGTGCCTGCAGGAGCTCTCCACCGCGCTGCAGTTCAACCTGCCGGTGAAGATCTTCGTGCTGAACAACGAATATATGGGCATGGTGCGCCAGTGGCAGGACCTGCTGCATGGCGGGCGCTACTCGCATTCCTATTCGGAATCGCTGCCCGATTTCGTCAAGCTGGCCGAGGCCTATGGCGGCGTCGGCATCCGTTGCTCGAAGCCGGGCGACCTCGACGGCGCCATCCAGGAGATGCTGGCCGTCGACCGGCCGGTGCTGTTCGACTGCCTGGTCGACAAGATGGAAAACGTGCTGCCGATGATCCCGTCGGGCAAGCCGCATAACGAGATGATCATGCCCGATCATCCCGAGGCGCTGGACGAGGCCATCAGCGAGGAAGGCAAGATGCTGGTGTGAGGCGGGCTGGGAACGCTCCGTCATGCCGGCTCTTCCTTTCCCTCTCCCCATTGGGGAGAGGTGGCCCGCCCACGGGTCTCGCCGATGGCGAGCCCGAGGACAGGCTCCGCGGGTCGGTGAGGGGCCGGACGATTGCGGAGCCTTGTAGACCCCTCACCCTAACCCTCTCCCCGTCGGGGAGAGGGAGCCTGCCGCTCTTTCGTCCCGCGCAGCTTTTCACTCGCTTTCCGAGCACCCCATGCCCCCCGTCAATAACGAACCCGCCGAACGCCACACGCTGTCCCTCCTCGTCGACAACGAGCCGGGCGTCCTCGCCCGTATCGTCGGTCTGTTCTCCGGCCGCGGCTACAATATCGACAGCCTCACCGTGTCCGAGGTCAGCCAGGAATCGCATCGCTCGCGCATCACCATCGTCACCACCGGCGCGCCGATGATCATCGAGCAGATCAAGAGCCAGTTGGAGCGGCTGGTGCCGGTGCATCGCGTCGTCGACCTCACCTTCACCGGCAAGGCGGTGGAGCGCGAGCTCGCGCTGATCAAGGTTCGCGGCAAGGGCGAGATCCGCCAGGAAGCCCTGCTGATCGCCGACAGCTTCCGCGCCCGGACGGTCGACACGACGCTGGAGAGCTTCGTGTTCGAGATCACCGGCAAGCCCGAGAAGATCGACCAGTTCGTCTCGCTGCTGGCGCCGCTCGGCCTCGTCGAGGTCTCGCGCACCGGCGTCGCCGCCATCGGCCGCGGCCCGGAGCCGATGTAAGGGGCGGGCCGGGCGACGCGGCTGCGGCGCTCGCATGCCAGAAGCCCGGCCGTAATGACGCAGGCCTCCCCGGCGATGGCGCCTTTCCCCCTCTCCCCGTCGGGGAGAGGGTTGGGGTGAGGGGGGCTCGCGGTTTCCCCCAGGGCGCGTCCGCTCGCCGACCCGCTTCGGTCTCCGCCGGAGGGGAATTACGGGTCGGCCCCAGGGTGGCGTTCCTCCACGATGGCGTTCCTCCGCGAGCGGTTCGGCCGAGGGGAGCGCCGGCAAAAGTGCCGCCCGGCGCCTTGTCGCCGCTTGCGGAGCGTTCGGCTCTCCTGTAGGAGGGAACCGTAACGTACGGTACGGAAATTTCCACGGACATGGCGACGATCCCCGACCAGGGCGGCGACGAGCTGACGGCGCGGCAGCAGGCCGTGCTGGACGCCGTGCTGACGCTGATGGTCGAGCAGGGCGGCGAGGTCACCATGACCGCCGTCGCGCGCCGCGCCAGCTGTTCCAAGGAGAGCCTCTACAAATGGTTCGGCGACCGCGACGGGCTGCTGACGGCGACCGTACGCTGGCAGGCTTCCAAGGTCCGCGCCGGCAATTACGACCGCCAGAAGCTCGACGCCCTGGCGCTGAGGGACAGCCTGATCCGTTTCGCCGCCAACTGGCTGTCGGTGATCTCCAGCCCCACCTCGATCGCCCTCAACCGCTTCGCCATCGCGCAGGCGGGCGCGCGGGGCAGCAATCTCGGCGCCATCATGCTGGCGAACGGGCGCTTCGCCATCGGCGAGCGGCTGAAGCCGGTGCTCGATGCCGGGCGCGAGGCCGGGCTCATCGCCTTCGACGACACCGAGACCGCCTTCCGCACCTTCATCGGCCTTGTCGGGCGCGACGTGCAGATCCGGCTCCTGCTCGGCGACGCCCTCCCGCTCGCCGCGCCGGAGATCGAGCGCGACGCCGCCCGCGCCACCGACCAGTTCTTCTTCCTCTACGGCCCGGACCATACGGCGCCCGGCCGCACCAAGACCAACGCGTGACACACAGGAGACACCCATGCGCGTCTATTATGATCGCGATGCCGACATCAACCTGATCAAGGGCAAGAAGGTCGCCATCATCGGCTATGGCAGCCAGGGCCGCGCCCACGCGCTCAACCTCAAGGATTCCGGCGCCAAGGACATCGCCATCGGCCTGAAGCCGGGTTCGGCGACCGCGAAGAAGGTGGAGGCCGACGGCCTCAAGGTGATGACCGTCGCCGAGGTCGCCAAATGGGCCGACCTGATGATGATGGCCACCCCGGACGAATTGCAGGCCGACATCTATCGCGACGAGATCGCCCCGAACATCCGCGACGGCGCGGCGATCGCCTTCGCCCACGGCCTCAACGTGCATTTCGGACTGATCGAGCCGAAGTCGACCGTCGACGTGCTGATGATCGCCCCCAAGGGCCCCGGCCATACCGTGCGCGGCGAGTACGAGAAGGGCGGCGGCGTGCCGTGCCTCGTGGCCGTGCACCAGGACGCCTCGGGCAACGCGCTCGACCTCGGCCTGTCCTATGCCTCGGGCGTCGGCGGCGGCCGCTCGGGCATCATCGAGACCACCTTCAAGGAAGAATGCGAGACCGACCTGTTCGGCGAGCAGGTGGTGCTCTGCGGCGGCCTGGTGGAACTGATCCGCGCCGGCTTCGAGACGCTGGTCGAGGCCGGCTACGCCCCGGAAATGGCCTATTTCGAGTGCCTGCACGAGGTGAAGCTGATCGTCGACCTCATCTATGAGGGCGGCATCGCCAACATGAACTACTCGATCTCCAACACCGCGGAGTGGGGCGAGTACGTCTCCGGCCCGCGCATCATCACGCCCGAGACCAAGGCGGAGATGAAGCGGGTGCTGACCGACATCCAGACCGGCAAGTTCACCTCGGAATGGATGCAGGAATACCGCGCCGGCGCCGCCCGCTTCAAGGGCATCCGCCGCATCAACGACGCGCACCAGATCGAGGAAGTCGGCGCCAAGCTGCGCGGCATGATGCCGTGGATCGGCAAGAACAAGCTGGTCGACAAGGCGAAGAACTGAGCGTTTCCGCTCACGGCGACATGGCCGGGCTTGTCCCGGCCATGTTCGTTTGCGGGTAGGCGCCGGTTGGTGAGCCGGCCTGCCGTCACCCGCATGCCCTCATGGCCGGGCTTGACCCGGCCATCCACGCGGTGTCAGCCGGCGCCACGATATCAATCCCACCCATGATCGTGGGTATGAACATCGCGCCCAAAATGTGCGAAATCTCGATTCAAGATCGAGGGGCGCGGGCATGGGTGAGACCGACGATTTCGAGTGGGACGACGACAAGGATGTGGCGAATCGTGCCAAACGCGGTTTGCCGCTTCTGATCGCATCGCTGCTCTTTGATGGGCGGGAATGTCTGACCGACATGTCACCCAAGGCGCCCGACGGCCTGCCGCGCTTTGAAACCATGGCCGAGCTTGATGGGCGTGTGCTATTCTGCGTATGGCAGTGGAAGGGAACGCGTCGCCGCGTCATCTCGTTGCGAGTTGCTAATCGGAGTGAACGGCGTGCCTACCAAGAAGCAATTGGAAGAGGCCGAACGTCTCGCAAAGACAGTTGACTGGGCAAAGTTCGACGCCATGTCGGACGAGGAAATTCGCGCGCATTGGGCCTGGGACAAGGATATGGCCTGGCCGACCAAGGCAGAACTCGCCGAGTTCGACCTCGTCATCCCCGCGAAAAGCCGTCGCAAGCCGCCGCCGGAAGCCGCCGAATAGCGCGCCCGCCGGCCCGTTTGCCGACCGGTTCGGCACCCCTGTCTTCCCTTGTCCTTGCTTGCCCGCGCCTTCCGCCGCCGCCTCGTCCTTTCACTCGCCGGTCGTGGCGATGCGGATGCACACCGCCTCCCCCGTCGCCTTGGCGACGTACATCTGCCGGTCGGCGAGATGGAACAGGTCGGCCACCGTGTCGTCCGCCCGCGCCTGCACGCCGACGCCGATCGCCGCCCCCACCTGCAGGGTGGTTCCATCCGCGATGCAAATCGGCTCGAACACCGAACCGGCGATGCGGGCGAGCAACGGATCCAGGCTTGAAGTGTCCCCGCAGGACAGGCTCATGATGATGGCGAATTCGTCGCCGCCGATGCGGGCAGCGACGTCGCCGTCGCGGCAGCTGCGCCGCAGCCGCGCCGCCAGCTCCCGCAGCACCTCGTCGCCGATGCCGTGGCCGTGCCGGTCGTTGATCGGCTTGAAGCCGTTGAGGTCGATGAAGGCCAGGGCCACCTGGCGCTCGGCCGCCGGCCCCGCGAGCCGTTCGGCAAGCCGGCGGTCGAAGCCGGTGCGGTTGGGCAGGCCGGTGAGGCCGTCGGTCTCGGCCGCGGAGGTGAGGTCGCGCTCGCGGGCCTGCTGCGCGGCGACGCGCTCGGCGATGTCGACCAGCATCTCGACATCATAGACCACCCCGTCGATCACCGAGCGCTGCGCCGACACCAGGGTCGGGATCAGCCTTCCGCTGGCATGGCGGATCGTCACTTCCTCAAGCTTGTAGCTGCCGGCCTCGTCGAGCAGCCGCCTCCGGCGCGTGCGCTCGGGCGAATCGACGACGGCGCCGCGGGCGATCATGTCCTGCCCGCTTATCTCTTCCCAGGTGAAGCCGGTGAGCGCGAGATAGGCGGCGTTGACCTTCACATAGCGATTGATCCCCGGCCCGGTGGTGGAGATCGACATCGCGACCGGCGAGAATTCGAACATGCGCCCCAGCATGATGCCGAGCACCTCCGGGCCGATGTCGAGCTCCTCGCTCGACAGGGCGGCATCGGCTGAGCTCGAATCGCGCAGCATGGGCGAGCCCTCGGTCAGCTGCCCCTGACGGGGCCGGCGGCGGCGAGTATAGCGCGTCCCGCCGCGACGGGTAGGACAGATATGGTGTCGTATCCCGCTCAGCCGCCCCAGAACTTCATCGCCGCCGCGCCCGGCGCCAGCAGCACGAAGGCCCACAGCATGGCCGAGGCGACATTGGCCATCTGGAAGATCAGCTGCGGCATGGCGAACATGCCGGCCACCAGCGGGATCACCGCCCGGATCGGCCCGAAGAAGCGGCCGATGAACACGCTCCAGCTGCCGAAGCGGTGGAAGAAGCGCTCGCCGCGCTCCAGCATCTGCGGATGGGTGGTGAAGGGCCACAGCTTGCGGGTGTGCTGCTTGAAGTGGAAACCGACCCAGTAGGACACCGCGTCGCCCAGCGCCGCGCCGGCCGCCGCTCCCGCCCAGACCGGCAGGAAGGCGATGCCGCCCGCCTCAATGAGCGGGCCGAGCCCGATCAGGATGAAGGTGGCCGGCACGACCAGCGAGATCACCGCCAGCGATTCGCCGAAGGCGAGGGCGAAGGCGATGAGGGGCGCCCAATGCGCATGCGCCTCGACGAAGGCGAGCGCGGCCTGCGCCCAGTTATCGGCTTCCATCGCGCAAGGCCCTCACAGCCGGTCGCGCAGGGCGTAATAGCTCATGCCGGCGACAAGCAGCGGCCAGCGCATGATCGGGCCGCCGGGGAAGGCCGGCACCGGCAGGCGGGTGAGCAGGTCGAAGCGGCCGAGCTGGCCGACCACCGCCTCGGCGAGGATCTTGCCGAAATACGGCGCCAGCATCACCCCCTGGCCGGAATAGCCGGCGGCGGTCAGCACCTTCGGCCCCAGCCGGCGCACGAACGGCATGCGGGTCATGGTGATGCCGAGCAGTCCGCCCCAGCCATAGTCGATCCGCACATCGGCGAGCTGCGGGAAGATCTTCAGCATATAGGGACGCACGAAGGCGCCGGGATCGGCGCGCAGCCGGCGGGTATAGCTCTCGCCGCCGCCGAACAAGAGCCGCCCGTCCTCGCTCAGCCGGTAGTAGTTGACCACGAAGCGGCTGTCGGCCACCGCCGCGCCATTGGCGATGATCTCGCGCGCCCGCGCGCCCAGCGGCTCGGTGGCGGCGATGTAGTTGGCGATCGGCATCACATGCCGGTCGACGCGGGCGTCGAGCCCGTCCTGCAGCCCGTCGCCGCATTCGAGCACCCACTCGGCCTCGACCACGCCGTCCTGCGTCGCCACCCGCACCTTCCCGTTCTCCTCGATCCGCCCGGCGCGGGAATGCTCGAAGAGGCGGGCGCCGGCACCGGCCGCGGCGCGGGCGAGGCCGAGCGCCAGGTTGAGCGGGTGCAGGTGGCCGCCTTCATGGTCGATCATGCCGCCGTAATAGGCGTCGGAGCCGACCAGCGCCCTCAGTTCCTCGCGCGAGAGCGGGGCGGCGTGGGGGTAGTCGTAGACCTCGTTCAGCTTGCGGGCATAGGCATGCGAATGGGCGACATAGGCCGGCTTGTGGTCGGCGACGATCATTCCCTTGCGCGGCGCGCAGTCGATGGCGTGGCGTTCGATCAGCGCGTAGAGCTCGGCCTTGGCCTCCTCGGCGAGGCGCCACAGCGCGCGGGCCTCCTCGAGCCCGACATGCGCCTCCAGCCAGTCCTGGTCGCGGCGCTGGCCGGAATGGATCTGGCCGCCATTGCGGCCGGAGGCGCCGGAGCCGACCCTGGCCGCTTCCAGCAGCACGACGTCGAGCCCGGCCTCGGCGAGGTGCAGGGCCGCGGACAGCCCGGTATAGCCGCCGCCGATGACGCAGACATCGGCGCGCACCGAGCCCTTCAGCGTGGGGAAATCGCCGATCGCCGCGGCGGTCGCCACGTACCAGCTGTTCGGATGGCCGTTCTCAGTCAATGCACATCACCCGGTAGGCGTCACCTGCGCGCGAATAATTTCTCGATGTCGGGAAGCGACAGCGTCACGAAGGTCGGCCGGCCGTGGTTGCACTGGCCGGCATTGGGGGTGCGTTCCATCTCGCGCAGCAGGGCGTTCATCTCCTCGGGCCGCAGCCGCCGGCCGGCGCGCACCGAGCCGTGGCAGGCCATGGTGGCGGCGACATGCAGCAGCCGCCGCTCCAGCGGCAGCGCATCGTCCCATTCCGCGGCATGCTCCGCAAGCTCGCGCAGCAGTTCCGGGATATCCGCCTCGCCGATCAGCCCCGGCACCTCGCGCACCAGCACCGCGCCGGGGCCGAACGGCTCGACGACGAGGCCGAGGCGCGCCAGCGCCTCCGTGCGCTCCGCCAGCCGCCCGGCCTCGGAGGGGTCGAGCTCGACCACCAGCGGCACCAGCAGCATCTGCCGGGCGAGGCCGTCGCGCTCCATCGCCGCCTTCAGCTTCTCGTAGACGATGCGCTCATGGGCGGCGTGCTGGTCGACGATCACCACGCCGTCCCGCGTCTGCGCGACGATATAGGTCTCGTGCAGCTGGGCGCGGGCGGCGCCGAGCGGGCGGTCCATGGCGTCCGCTGTCGCCGGGGCCTCATGGGCGCGGGCATCGGCCGAGGGGGCCAGATCCAGCCCCAGATCCAGCCCGAGGCCGAGCGCCGGCCCCGCCGGCATGGACGTGAAGCCGGGCTGTGCATCTTCGGCGAAGCCGGCTTGCGCCGGGGCGGTCGGCTCCGGCGCGGTCCATCCCTCCGGCCTGGCCCATGATTGCCGCCAGTCGAAGGAGCCGGCCCGATAATCGGGGGCGCGATAGGGCGCCGCCGCACCGGGCCCGGATCCCATGCCCGGCCGGGCGAGGCTGACCAGCCGGTCGGCGGCGGTCGAGGCGGTGCGCGGCACGCCGGCCATCAGCGCGTCGGTCAGCGTGCGCACCATCAGCGCCCGGATCAGGCCGGGATCGCGGAAGCGCACCTCGGTCTTGGCCGGGTGCACGTTGACGTCGACGCCCTCGGGGTCGAGGTCGAGGAACAGCACCGTCACCGGATGGCGGTCGGAGGGCAGCAGGTCGGAATAGGCAGCGCGGATGGCGCCGATCAGCACCTTGTCGCGCACCGGGCGTCCGTTGACGAACAAATACTGCGCCAGCGAATTGGCCTTGGAATAAGTCGGCAGCCCGGCGAGGCCGGTGAGCCGCGCCCCCTCCCGCCACCCGTCTATGTCGAGCGCATTGGCCGCCACCTCGTGGCCGAGCACGTCGGCGATGCGGGCGCGGCGCCCGCTCGCGTCGGCGCTGCGCGCCGGCCAGGTGACGGGCGCGCGCTCGTCGGTCACGACCGTGAAGGCGACCTCGGGGCGGGCAAGCGCCAGCCGGCGCACCGCGTCGACGGCGGCGGCGGTCTCGGCGCGCTCGGATTTGAGGAATTTCAGCCGCGCCGGGGTGGCGAAGAACAGGTCGCGCACCTCCACCCGCGTGCCGGGGCCGAGCGCGGCCGGGCGCACCTCGCTTTTCGCCCCCGCCTCGACGCGGATCTCATGCGCGCTCGCCGCGCCCGCCGGGCGGCTGGTGATCGACAGCCGCGCCACCGCGCCGATCGAGGGCAGCGCCTCGCCGCGAAAGCCGAGGGTCGCGATCGACATCAGGTCCTCGGCGTCGAGCTTGGAGGTGGCGTGGCGTTCCACCGCCAGCGGCAGGTCGGCCGCGCTCATGCCGCTCCCGTCGTCGGTGACGCGCATCAGCCGCCGCCCGCCGCCGTCGATGACGATCTCGATGCGCCGCGCCCCGGCATCGAGCGCGTTCTCGACGATCTCCTTCAGCGCCGCAGCCGGACGCTCCACCACCTCGCCGGCGGCGATGCGGTCGACGAGCGTGGAGGGCAGGAGGCGCAGCGGCATCGGGCAGAATCGCGATTCGTTCGGTTGATCAGGACGCCAGCCTACACCGTCGCGGGGTCGCGCGCTTCCCGGCCGCGCGCTTGCCGGGCCGTGGGCTCCGCGCGATCAGGAATCGGGCGCGATCAGGAATCGGGAAAGCCCAGCCAGGGTTCGATGCGCTCGAAGGTCTCGTCCATCGCCCAGGCCGGGAAGAACGGGAAGGGGAAATGGCCGTAGAACAGCGAGAGCTGCCATTCGGCGGCCGACTCGCCCTGCTTGGCGATGGCGGCGAGATAGAGCGCGGAGGCGATGCCGGAGCGGTCGGCGCCGCCCTTGCAGTGCACGAGGATCGGCTTGGGGGCGTCGCGCATGATGGCGATCAGCTGCTCGACCTGCTCCTGGGTCAGCTCGTGGCCGGCGGACAGGCCGAAATCGATATGCTTGATGCCGAGCTTCTCGCTTTCGGCGATTTCGGCGCCGTACCAGGCGGCACTTGTGGGCCCGCGCAGGTTGATCACGGTGCGTATGCCGTATTTTTTCTGCACGCCGGCGAGCTGGTACGCGTTGATCTGCGCCGAGCGGTAGAGCTCGCCGGGAACGACCAAATGGAAATTGCCGATCAGCTGCTCGATGCCGAGATAGGCGCCGCCCAGCGCTAGCAGGCCGAGGAAGCTCCATACCGTGTACCGGACGGCGCGTCGCAGCCGGCCCGGCCGGCGGGAGGCGGCGGCACCTGCGGGGGCAGCCTGGCTCCCGGACGACGACTGGTCCGGGGCGCCGAGGATATCGGTCTGGCTCAAGGTCGAGGCTCGCACGTTGGGCCCCAGACGATGGTACCGTTGGGGAAGATTGGAACGAGTGTAAAATACCACTCATCCATCGCCGAGAATCATGTCGGGATTTAGCCCGCCGCGGCCAGCCGCTCCGCCTTTTGCCGCTCGACTTCCTGCCGCTTGGTGATGATCGAGGCCGCCACCACGACGACGGTGACGATGGCGATCAGGATGGTGCAGGCGGCGTTGATTTCCGGCGTCACGCCGAGGCGCACCTGCGAATAGATGCGCATCGGCAGGGTGGTGGCGCCGGGGCCGGTGGTGAAGCTGGCGATGACTAGGTCGTCCAGCGACAGGGTAAAGGCCAGCATCCAGCCGGAAACCACCGCCGGCAGGATGATCGGCAGCGTCACCACGAAGAAGGTCTTGAGCGGCGGGCAGCCGAGATCGAGCGCGGCTTCCTCCAGGCTGCGGTCGAAGGTGACGAGGCGCGACTGCACCACCACCGAGACGAAGCACATGGTGAAGGTGATGTGGGCCAGCGTGATGGTCCAGAAGCCGCGGTCGAAATTCACCGCCACGAACAGCAGCAGCAGCGACAGGCCGGTGATCACCTCCGGCATGACCAGCGGCGCGTAGACCATGCCGGAGAACAGCATGCGGCCGGGAAAGCGCCCGTAGCGGGTGAGCGCGATCGCCCCCATGGTGCCGAGCACGGTGGCGACGCTCGCCGATAGGAAGGCGACGCGCAGCGTCACCCAGGCGGCGTCGAGCAGCTGGTCGTTCTGGAACAGCTTCCAGTACCATTCGACCGAGAAGCCCGCCCACACCGTGACCATGCGCGAGCCGTTGAACGAGTAGATCACCAGCAGCACGATCGGCAGGTAGAGGAAGGTGAATCCGGCCACGATCGAGGTGAGGTTGAACCAGGAGAGCCCCTTGCGCATCTAGCGGCCCTCCATCTCTTTGGCCTGGACGTTCTGGTAGAACATGATCGGTATCACCAGCACCATCAGCAGCAGCACCGCCACCGCCGAGGAGACGGTCCAGGAGCGGTTCACCGAGAACTCGGTCCACAGCACCTTGCCGATCATCAGCGTGTCGGAGCCGCCGAGCAGGTCGGGGATGACGAACTCGCCCACGATCGGGATGAAGCACAGGAGGCAGCCGGCGAACACGCCAGGCAGCGACAGCGGCCAGGTGATCTTCCAGAAGGCGGCGGTCGGCGGGCAGCCGAGGTCGGCGGCCGCCTCCAGCAGCGTCTCGTCCATCTTCTCCAGCGCCGAATAGAGCGGCAGGATCATGAAGGGCAGGTAGGAATAGACGATGCCGATATAGACCGCGGTGTCGGTGGCGAGGATCTGCAGCGGCTCATCGATGAGGCCGAGCGCGAACAGCAGCTGGTTGAGCAGGCCTTCCGGCGACAGGATGCCGATCCAGGCATAGACGCGGATCAGGAACGAGGTCCAGAACGGCAGGATCACCAGCATCAGCAGCGTCGGGCGGATGGATTTCGGCGCCCGCGCCATGCCGTAGGCGATGGGATAGCCGATCAGCAGCAGCAGCAGCGTCGAGATGGCGGCGATCCATAGGCTGGAGCCGTAGGCCTCGATGAACTCGTTGTCCCAGCTCAGCACATAGCCGTAATTCTCGAAATTCAGCTCGCTGAAGGCATCCTTGAAGGCGTCCCAGCCGGCGGCGAAGTCGAAGACCGGCGTATAGGGCGGCTGGGCGATGGCATCCTGCGACAGGCTGATCTTGAAGACGATCAGGAACGGGATGAGGAACAGGGCCAGCAGCCACAGATAGGGAATCGTGAGGACGAGCCAGCGTCCTTTGGCTTTCGCCGCCATGCCCGCCTCCTAGCGCATCAGCACGACGCCGGAATCCGGCGTCCAGGAGACCCATACCTTGTCGTCCCAGCTGATCGGCCGCTCCACCATGCGGGTGAGGTTGGGCTTGGCGGCCTTGATGCGCACGCCGCCCTCCAGCTCGACATGGTAGATCGACAGATCGCCGAGATAGCCGATGTCCCACACCTCGCCGCGCAGGCAGTTGGTCTCCTGCCCCGGCGGCGGATCGAGGTCGACCCGCACCTTTTCCGGGCGGATGGCGACGAAGGCGCTGTCGCCGGGCCTCGCCTCGACATTCTGGGCGATGCTGAGCTTGGCGCCGCCGCCGACCGGGGCGAACAGGGTGACGAGGCCGGGCTCGACCGTCTCGACCTTCGCCTCGATGAGGTTCACGTCGCCGACGAAATCGGCGACGTAGCGGCAATTGGGCTGCTCGTAGATCACGGTGGGCGGCGCCACCTGGATCAGCTTGCCGTGATCCATGACGGCGATGCGGTCCGCCACCGTCATCGCCTCCTCCTGGTCGTGGGTGACGATCAGGAAGGTCATGCCGAGCTTCATCTGCAGGTCCATGAGCTCGAACTGGGTCTCCTCGCGCAGCTTCTTGTCGAGCGCGCCGAGCGGCTCGTCGAGCAGCAGCACCTTGGGGGCCTTGGCGAGCGAGCGGGCCAGCGCGACGCGCTGGCGCTGGCCGCCGGAGAGCTGGTGCGGCTTGCGCTTGGCGAATTTCTCCAGCTTCACCAGCTTGAGCATCTCGTCGACGCGGGCGTCGATGGCGCCCTTCTCCATCCGGTCCTGCTTCAGGCCGAAGGCGACGTTGTCCCACACGCTCATATGCGGGAACAGCGCGTAGGACTGGAACATCATGTTGGTCTGCCGCCGGTAGGGCGGGGTGCCGACGAGGTCCTGGCCGGCCAGCGTGATGCGGCCCTCGGTCGGATCCTCGAAGCCGGCCAGCATGCGCATCAGCGTGGTCTTGCCGCAGCCGGACGGGCCGAGCAGCGCGAAGAATTCGCGCTCGTAGATGTCGAGGGACAGGTTGTCGACGGCGACGAATTCGCCGAAGCGCTTGGTGACGTTCTCGTAGCGGATGAGGGGGACGGCGGCCGGGTCGTTCCAGGGGGCGAATTTCCGGCGGATGCCGCCGATCGTGGTCTGCGTCTTCTCGGTGACGCCCGTGTTCATCTGCTACCCCGTCATGCCGCCGGCGGCCCGGCCCCTGACCGAACGCTAGCCGCCTTCCGGCGCCGGCTCAATGACCGGATGCAAACAATTTTACCATGCACCGATTGAGGCAGTACGCGGCGCCTTGACGGGCTGCGCGGGGCCGTGATTGCCTCCTTACCGCGCGGCAGACGCGCATTGGATGGTTCACATGGCTAAGAAGAAGAGTTCCGACAAGGACGCGGTCGGTTCTCCGCGCGGGGTCGCCAATCTGGCGGAGGCCAAGGCGTGGATGGCGGCGCGCGGCATCACCGAGATCGAATGCGCGGTGCCGGACCTCGCGGGCGTCGGGCGCGGCAAGATCATGCCGGTGTCGAAGTTCCTCTCCGGGCCGGTGATGAACCTGCCGCTGTCGGTGTTCTTCCAGACCATTTCCGGCGACTACCCGCCCTATGACAACCTGGTCGATTCGGTGGTGGTGGACAGCGACCTGGTGATGGAGCCGGATTTCTCGACGCTGGCCATCGTGCCCTGGGCGACCGATCCCACCGCGCAGATCATCCACGACGCCTATCACCGCGACGGAAGGCCGGTGGAGCTCGCCCCGCGCCAGGTGCTGAAGAACGTCGTCGAGCTCTACGCCAAGAAGGGCTGGAAGGCGGTGGTCGCCCCCGAGATCGAGTTCTATCTCGTCGAGCCCAACACCGATGCCGACTATCCGCTGAAGCCGCCGATCGGGCGCTCCGGCCGTCCGGAGATCGGCCGGCAGTCCTATTCGATCCAGGCGGTCAACGAGTTCGACGCGCTGTTCGAGGACATGTACGACTATTCCGAGGCGCAGGGCCTCGAGATCGACACGCTGATCCACGAGGACGGCGCGGCGCAGATGGAGATCAACCTGCTGCACGGCGACCCGATCGTGCTCGCCGACCAGGTGTTCCTGTTCAAGCGCACCATCCGCGAGGCGGCGCTGGCCCACAAGATCTACGCTACCTTCATGGCCAAGCCGATCGCCGACGAGCCCGGCTCGGCGATGCATATCCACCAGTCGGTCGTCGACGCCGAGACCGGCAAGAACATCTTCTCCGACAAGGACGGCGACCCGACGCCGGAATTCTTCTCCTTCATCGCCGGCCAGCAGCGCTACCTGCCGGCGGTGATGTCGATCCTGGCGCCCTATGTGAATTCCTATCGCCGGCTCACCCGCGATTCGATGGCGCCGATCAACGTGCAGTGGGGCTATGACAACCGCACCGCCGGCCTGCGGGTGCCGCCGTCCTCGCCGGCGGCGCGGCGGGTGGAGAACCGGGTGCCGTCCTCCGACGCCAACCCCTATCTGGTCATCGCCGCCTCGCTGGCCTGCGGCTATCTCGGGCTGGTCGAGGGGCTGCGCCCGACCGAGCCGCTCGAGTCCGATGCCAAGGGCCTCGATTTCGAGCTGCCGCGCGGCCTGCTGGAGGCGGTGGCGGCGATGCAATATTCCGACGAGATCGCCACCGTGCTCGGCCCGTCCTTCGTGAAGACCTATACGGCGGTGAAGCAGCAGGAATTCGACACCTTCATGCGGGTGATCTCGCCCTGGGAGCGCGAATACCTGCTGCTGAACGTGTGAGGGGAGGGGCGCTGGCCGCTGCCCGGAAGCGCCTCCTTACTCCCTTCCAGGCGTCCTCCCTCCCGAGCGTCTGCTGCCGGGAGGCGCGCCCCCTTCTCCCTCTCCCCGTGGGGGAGAGGGGTGGGGTGAGGGGCCTTCGGCGCTTCCCGATCGTGTCGCCCCTCACCGACCCGCGGAGCCTGTCCTCGGGCTCGCCGAAGGCGAGACCCGTGGGCGGGCCACCTCTCCCCAATGGGGAGAGGGAAGAAGGTCGAGGGGCCGCCCGCCTCACGCCGCCAGCATCTCGCGCACCAGCGGGATCACCTCGGTGCCGTAGAGCTCGATGGCGTGCATCAGCTTGTCGTGGCCCATCGGCCCGGCGCTGTATTTCAGGTCGAAATGGTCGAGCTCCAGCGCCTTGGCGGTTTTCGCGATCTTGGCCGCCACCGTCCGCGGCGAGCCGAGATAGAGCGAGCCGTGCGTCACCTCGTGCTCGAAATCCTCGCGGCTCATCGGCGGCCAGCCGCGCTCGGCGCCGATGCGGTCGCGATTGGCCTTGAAGGCCGGGAAGAACTCCTCGCGCGCCTGCTCGTCGGTGTCGGCGATATAGCCGGGCGAATGCACGCCCACCGGCTGCGGCGCGGTGCCGAGCTGGGCGAAGGCGCGGTGATAGAGGTCGACATAGGGCTTGAACCGCGTCGGGCTGCCGCCGATGATGGCGAGCATCAGCGGCAGGCCGTAGGTCGCCGCCCGCACCACCGATTCCGGCGAGCCGCCGACGCCGATCCAGGTCTTCATGGTGCCGCTTTCCGGCAGCGGGTAGACGTGCTGGCCCACCAGCGGCGGGCGCAGCTTGCCCTGCCAGCTCACCCCCTCCGGGCTCGCATTGTCCTGCAGCAGCGCGGCGAACAGGTCGAGCTTCTCCGAGAACAGCGCCTCGTAGTCCTTCATGTCGTAGCCGAACAGCGGGAACGATTCGGTGAAGGAGCCACGCCCGAGAATGATTTCCGCGCGCCCGTTGGAGATCGCGTCGACGGTGGCGAAGCGCTGGTAGACGCGGATCGGGTCGTCCGAGCTCAGCACCGTCACCGCCGAGCCGAGGCGCACGCGCCCGGTGCGCGCGGCGATGGCGGCCAGCACCACTTCCGGGGCGGAGACGGCGAAATCCTCGCGATGATGCTCGCCGACGGCGAAGAAGTCGACGCCGACCTCGTCGGCGCGCACGCCCTGCTCGACCAGATGGCGCAGCACCTGCGCCTGCGGGAGCGGGCGGCCCTCGGCATCGGCCATGACGTCGCCGAACGTGTCGAGCCCGAGATCGAGATGCTTTGCCATGGTGCCAGCCCTGCGTGCCGTGAAGGAAATCGACCGGCGCGTCGCCGGCCGCCCTCATATGGACCTTCCCGCCGCCGCGTACACCGTTCGGGCGATGGGCGCCGTGCAATGACGGGTTTTCGCGGCTGCAAGCTCGCAGCGGCAGGGCGAACTGGAAAAGCCGCCGGCGGGGGGTGGGCAGAAGGGCTGGATCAGAAGCGGTCGGGCAAAAGGGGGGGGCGGGCAAGAAAAAAGCCCGCCGGGCGGACCGGCGGGCTCAGTTAGGCGGCATAAGGGGATAGGGACCGCCGAATTCAGATCCGGGTTTCAGGCCCGGCATGATCAGTGGCACCCGGCGGTTTCGCGGGTCGGGCCGATGCCGGTCGTATCGATGCGGGTCGCATCGAGCGACTGGCGCACGGCACGCCGGCGGCCGGCGCGGCGCTCGACGGCGCGCACGACGAGCACGCTGGTCGGGTCCTGCCAGAGCGGGCCGGACGCGGCGTCGCGCAGGTCCGAGCGGGTCAGGCCGATATCGCTCAGCATGCGGTCGTCGAAATCGCCGAGCTGGTTGAGCAGGGTACGCCGGTGCAGCGCCTTGGCGACGCGGCCGAGCGCGGCGAAGGCGCCGGTCAGCACGGCGCTGGCTGCGGTGCCAAAGGAAGAGAACGCGGTTCTGCGGACTTCACCAATGTACGACATCGATACCTCCATCCTGTCGGTCGCGCTGCGATGGGGGCCTTTCTGTCAGCGGTGCGCCCTTGCGCCCACCCGAATTCGCCGTCACCCGTTCGCGACGGGATTGTTATGAGGGAGATCAAATGATCACACTAGCGAATGTTTATGATCCGAGTTATCATTGATCTTGATGATATCCGGTGATGAGGCCCGCCCATGTCCGCCCTGCTCGATATTGACCAATTAAGAACCTTCATGGCTATCGCCGAAACCGGCAGCTTCACGAAAGCCTCCGAGGTGGTCCACAAGACCCAGTCGGCGGTGTCGATGCAGATGAAACGGCTGGAGGAGCGGGTCGGCAAGCCGATCTTCGCCCGCGACGGCCGCGCCTCCCGCCTCACCGACGAGGGCGAGCGGCTGCTCGATTACGCCCGGCGCATCGTCAAGCTGAACATCGAGGCGATGGCGAGCCTGTCCAATGCCGAGCTCTCCGGCCGCGTGCGGCTCGGCGTGCCGGACGATTACGCCGACCGCTACCTGCCGGAGATCATGGCGCGGTTCTCGCACACCCATCCCAATGTCGAGCTGACGGTCGTCTGCGATCCATCAACGGATCTGATCGATCGCATCGACACCGGCGATCTCGACCTCGCCATCATCACCGATTGCGAGATGATCTCCCGCGACATCGAGATCATCCGCCGAGAGCAGCTGCTCTGGATCGGCTCGAGCCGGCATTCGGTGCATCTGGAGGAGCCGCTGCCGCTGGCGCTCGGCCGGCAGAGCTGCAACTGGCGGCAGGAATCGATCGCGAAACTGCAGGCGCTGGGCCGCCCGTTCCGCATCCTCTACACCTCCTCGAACAGCACCGCGGTATCGGCGGCGGTGCTGGCCGGGCTCGCCATTTCGGTGCTGCCGGAATCCGGCTTGCGTCCGGGCATGCGGGTGCTCGGCCCCAATGAGGGCTTCCCAGCGCTGGCGCCCTGCCGCATCGGCCTGGTGCGCAACCGCCACGAGCCCTCGGCGCTCGCCGACGCGCTCGCCCACCACATCGTGCAGGGCCTCGACAACATCTCCGAGGCCGCCATCGCGGCGGAGTGAGCAACCGGCATCCGGCCGTGCCGTCGCCGACCTCATGGAGGAACTCGCCATGGTCGATCCGGTCCCCGGCGATATCGTGCCCTTCCTGCGCTATGCCGATCCGCGCGCGGCGATCGACTGGCTCGGCCGCGCCTTCGGCTTTTCGCCGATCATGGTCGTCGACGATGGCGGGGGCGGCGTCGCGCATGCCGAATTGCGGCTCGGCACCGGGGCGGTCATGTTCGGCGGCATCAAGGACGATGCGCTGGCGATGCGCACGCCGCAGGCGGCCGGCGGCGTCACCCAGGGCGTCTATGTCGTGGTGCCGGATGCCGACGCGGTATGGCAGCAGGCGATGGCGGCCGGCGCAACCGTCGTCATGGAAATCTACGACACGCCCTATGGCTCGCGCGAATTCGCCGTGCGCGACCCGGAAGGGCATCTGTGGAGCATCGGCACCTATCGCGCCGGCTCCTTCGAGGGCTGAGCGCCCGCGCCGTCGCCCCCGCCTTCCGCCTCAATAGGCGTCCTCGTCGAAGACCGGCTCCACCGAGCCGTTCCACGCGCCGTGATAGCGCGCCAGCAGCCGCTCGGCCGGGGTGGTGCCGAGCGCCAGGCTCTCTTCCAGCGGCTTGAGGAAGCGCGTCTCGTCGCGGCCCTGGCTGTCGCGCACGTCGCGGCGGGCGAGCCCGGCGCGGGCGATGTCCACCACCTCGCGCGCCACATCCAGCATGGTCCGGCCGGCGATCTCGGCCTTGAAGGCGAGCCTCGGCACATCGTCGCGCAATTGCTGGCGCTGCCCGGCGGTCCAGCCCCTGGCGAGGTCCCAGGCGGCGTCGAGGCTCTGGGCGTCGTAATAGAGCCCGGTCCACAGCGCCGGCAGCGCGCACAGATTGCCCCACGGGCCGGCATCGGCGCCGCGCATTTCGAGATACCGCTTCAGCCGCACCTCGGGGAAGATGGTGGAGAGGTGGTTGGCCCAGTCCGATACGCTGGCGCCCTCGCCGGGGACGGCGGGATGCCGGTGCGCCAGCAGGTCGCGGAACGAGGAGCCGGCGACGTCGATATAGGTGTCGCCGCGCTTGATGAAATACATCGGCACGTCGAGCGCGTAGTCGACATAGCGCTCGAAGCTCATGCCGTCCTCGAAGGCGAAGGGCAGCATGCCGGAGCGGTTATTGTCGGTATCGCGCCAGATTTCCGAGCGGAACGACAGGAAGCCGTTCGGCCGCCCTTCGGTGAACGGCGAATTGGCGAACAGGGCGGTGGCGACCGGCTGCAGGGCGAGGCCGACGCGCAGCTTCTTCACCATGTCGGGCTCGGACGCGAAATCGAGATTCACCTGCACGGTGCAGGTGCGGAACATCATGTCGAGGCCGTAGGCGCCGACCTTCGGCATGTAGTTCGCCATGATGCGGTAGCGGCCCTTGGGCATGACCGGGGTCTCGGCGCGGGTCCATTTCGGGCTCATGCCGAGGCCGAGGAAACCGAAGCCGAGCGGGGTCGCCACCTGTCGCACCTGTTCGAGATGGCCGTTTACCTCGGCGCAGGTCTCGTGGATCGAGGCGAGCGGCGCGCCGGAGAGCTCGAACTGCCCGCCCGGCTCCAGCGAGATCGCCCCGCCGCCGACTGTGTCGGCGAGGCCGATGATCGCCTCGCCCTCCATGATCGGTTCCCAGCCGTTGAGCCGCTGCATGCCGTCGAGCAGGGCGCGGATGCCGTTCCCGCCCTCATAGGGCACCGGGTCGTGGCCGCCGAGGGTGAAGGGGAATTTCTCGTGCTCGGTGCCGATGCGGAACCGTGAGGGCGCCTTGCAGCCGGCTTCCAGCCAGGCGACGAGATCGTCGCGGCTCTCGATGGGCTGGGTATCGATCTGGTCTCGCGCCATGGGAACTCCGGCGGCTCCGGGAGAAGCCAGTTGGGGCGCGAGAACATACACAGGCCGAAGGGCAACGCAAATCGGCGGAATGCCGCGATTTTACCGTGGTTCTTCTGGGGTTCCCCAGGGTCAGGCGCTATGGGCGGCCTCGACCAGCGCCAGGGCGGCGACCGCCGCGGTATCGGCGCGCAGGATGCGCGGGCCGAGCGACAGGACGATGGTTCTATCGCGCGCGACAAGCATCCGCCGCTCGATGTCGGCAAAGCCGCCCTCGGGGCCGACCAGCACCGCGAGCGGCACCGCGCCGGCGGCGCGGATCGTCGCCACCGGGTCCGCGGGGGCGGCGGCCTCGTCGCAGAAGACGATCACTTTTTCGTGTTCGAGCCCGGCCAGCCACCGCTCGAAAGGTGCCGGCTCGACCACGTCCGGCACCGCGAGGATGCCGCATTGTTCGGCCGCCTCGATCACGTTGGCGCGCATGCGCTCGGTGTTCACGCGGGTCGCCTGGGTGTGGCGGGTGATCACCGGCACCAGCCGGCCGGCGCCCATCTCCACCGCCTTCTGCACCATGTAGTCGAGCCGCGCATGCTTGAGCGGGGCGAAGACATAGTCGATGTCGGCAAGGCGCTTCTGCGCCCGCAGCCGCGCCTCGCAGCGCAGCAGGACCTCGCGCCGGCCGGCACTCTGGCGCACCGCCCGCCATTCGCCGTCGCGGCCGTTGAACAGGTGCAGCGCGGCGCCGGGATCGAGGCGGATCACGTCGGCGACGTAATGCGCCCGGTCGCGGTCGAGCCGGATCTCCGTCCCCTCGCCGAGATTGTCCGGCACGAAGAGCCGCTGGGCCCGGAAGTCGTAGTCGTCGGCGTCGGCCGCCTCGCCGCGCAAGCGTGCCATATGTATCTCTGCATGCCGGTCCTGCTTCAGGCCGGTCGGTCTGACGGTCCGCCGGGCGGCGCGGAAGCGCGCCCGCCGCGGCGCTGCCGTGATATTGCCCTATCTTTCGTGCCTCTGTATCACGCTTCGTAAGCGACGTCCCTTCAGCGGAAGACGGCATGACACCTGAGATCTGGCAAGGCCATCGGGCCCGGCGCGGTACCCATGCCGCCTTTTTCGGCTTCGCGGCGATGAGCTTGGCGGTTCTCGGCCCGGCGACACTGGCGAGCCCGGCCGCTGCGCAATGGATCGGCTCGCCCGGCGGCGGGACGGTGGAGGTCTCCCCGTCGGCGGCCGGCAGCGAGGCGCCCGCCGCGGCGCCGGCGGCTCCCGCGGCAACCGTCGCCGTTCCTCCGGCTGAAACCTCCGGCTTCGGCAGCGCCGCCCCGATCCTGTCCTCGCCGGGCTTCTCCTCGCCGGGAATGTCGTCGGGCGGCATGAGCTCTCCGGGGATGGCCTCTCCGGGGATGAGCTCTCCGGGGATGGCGTCTCCCGGCATGTCGATGCCGGGCGCGGCGCCGCAGGTTCCCAGCGCCGACATGGCGGACTGCCAGACCAATGTGAACAAGCTGCGCGAGGACATCGAGGCGCGCGGCAGCGCCCTGCAGGCCGGCAGCAAGAAGAAGGTGCCGCCGACCGAGCTCTGCCCGCTGTTCCGCACCTTCACCACCGCCCAGCAGAAGTTCCTCGCCTATCTGCGCACCAACAAGACCAAGTGCGGCGTGCCCGACGAGGTGCTCGGCAAGCTGAGGGAAAACACCAACAGCGTCGCCGCGGTGCGCGACAAGGTGTGCAAGGTCGCGGCCGACATGCAGTCCGGCGGTGGGGGCGGGGGCGGCGGTCCGCCGCCGCAGGGCGCGGTGGCGGCCGGCCTCGGCCTGTCGAGCGGCCTGCCCGGCGTCAGCTCCAACAAGCCCGGCGGCGTGTTCGACACGCTTGGCGGCAGCGCGCTGCGCTGACCCCATGACGGCATCCGCATGATCTCACCAGCATGATCTCGCCCGCATGACGGCACCCGCATGACATCGCCCGCCGCCGCTCCCGCCGATGCCGCCGGCAACTGGGTCGAGCGGCGCGCGCCGTCCTTCGCCCGCCCCTATCTGCGCCTCGCCCGCGCCGATCGGCCGATCGGCTCCTGGCTGCTGCTCATTCCCTGCTGGTGGTCGGTGGCGCTCGCCGCGGTGGCGATGCGGGCCGAGGGCCGCATGCCCGATCCGCTGGCGGCGCTGGGCCTGATCGCGCTGTTCGCCATCGGCGCGGTGGCGATGCGCGGCGCCGGCTGCACCTGGAACGACATTCTCGACCGCGACATCGACGGACGGGTGGAGCGCACCCGCTCGCGCCCGCTGCCCTCCGGCCAGGTGAGCCTGCCCGCCGCCTTCGCCTTCCTGGTGGCGCAGGCGCTGGTCGGCCTCGTGGTGCTGCTCTGCCTGCCGCGCTTCGCGCAGGTCACCGCCCTGTCCTC
Source organism: Ancylobacter sp. GW821-FHT10E12 (assembly GCF_058809335.1). Taxonomy (NCBI): domain Bacteria; kingdom Pseudomonadati; phylum Pseudomonadota; class Alphaproteobacteria; order Hyphomicrobiales; family Xanthobacteraceae; genus Ancylobacter; species Ancylobacter sp. GW821-FHT10E12. The sequence continues at coordinate 64,574 of NZ_JBXASN010000008.1, forward strand.
GCTCGGCATCGTCGCGGTGTATCCGCTGATGAAGCGGGTGATATGGATCCCGCAGGCGGTGCTCGGCCTGTGCTTCTCCTGGGGCGCGCTGATGGGGTTCGCCGCGCTGATGGGCGAGCTGCCGCCGGCGGCGCTGCTGCTCTATGCCGGCTGCGTGCTGTGGGTGATCGGCTACGACACCATCTACGCCCATCAGGACCGCGAGGACGACGCGGTGGTCGGGGTGAAATCCTCCGCCCGGCTGTTCGAGCGCTCGACCCGGCCGTGGCTCGTCCTGTTCTATGCCGGGGCGGCGGCGCTGGCCTGCGCGGCGGTGGCGGCGGCCGGCGGCGGGCTGTTCGCCTATGCCGGCGCCGGGCTGTTCGCCGTCCATCTCGCCGGCCAGGTGGTGCGGCTCGACATCGACGACCCCGCCTTGTGCCTGAGGCTGTTCCGCTCCAATCGCGATGCCGGGCTGATCCTTTTCGCCGGCTTCGCGCTGCAGGCCCTGCTGGGCTGAGATGTCGCTTGGCTAGGGTGCAGCTGGCTTGGCCGAGGTTGTCCCGGAAGGGGCCGGGTGGTAAGCACCGCGGCATTGCATCAGGGCCGAGCCTCATGACCATCCGTCTGCACCGTGGCGACCTCGTCGATCTCCAGCGCTATTCGCCGGAGAGCACGCCTTTCGTGGCGATCGACACCGAGACGCTCGGCCTCAATCCGCATCGCGACCGGCTCTGCGTGGTACAGCTGTCGCCCGGCGACGGCTCGGCCGACGTGGTGCAGATCCCGGCCGGCGCCGGGCGCTACAGCGCGCCGCACCTGGAAAAGCTGCTCACCGATCCGGGCATCACCAAGCTGTTCCACTTCGCCCGCTTCGACGTCGCCGTGCTGGGCAAGACCTTCGGCATCGAGGTCGCCCCGGTCTGGTGCACCAAGATCGCCTCCAGGCTCACCCGCACCTATACCGACCGCCACGGGCTGAAGGATCTGGCGCGCGAGCTCATCGGCGTCGACCTGTCGAAGCAGCAGCAGAGCTCGGACTGGGCGGCGGAGCAACTCACCGACGCGCAGCTGCAATATGCCGCCTCGGACGTGCTGTACCTGCACGCCCTGCGCGAGAAGCTCGCCGCCATGCTGGCGCGCGAGGGCCGCACCGAGCTCGCCGAATCCTGCTTCCGCTTCCTGCCGACGCGGGCGGCGCTCGATCTCGCCGGCTGGCCGGAAGAGGATATCTTCGCCCATAGCTAAGCGATTCCAAAGGCTTGAGCGACGCGGCGCCGGGCACTGCCCGCAGTGCTTGCATGGCGAGGGCCGAGCCGCCATCTTAAGGACCGCTGGAGGGGCCGGCGACCGGGGACGTGCCTCAACTCATGAATCGACCGATCACACCCGCCGAGCGCAACGGCCTCGGGCCGCAACCGCGCCAGCCGAAGCGCCCCGGAGCCGGCGGACGCGCGGCCGTCGGCTTCCGCGAGGCGCATCGCCACAGCCGCCGGGTGCGCCTGTTCAAGCGGGCGATGCCGCTCGTCGTGCTGGTCGGGCTGATCGTCATCGGCGCGATCATCTATATCGACCCGTTCCGCATCGCGCTGAACCTGCCGGTGGAGCTCGGCCGCGCCTCGCTGTCCGGCACCACGATCAAGATGGAATTCCCCAAGCTCAGCGGCTTCACCAACGACAATCGCAGCTACAACCTCACCGCCGAGGCGGCCTCGCAGGACCTCACCACTCCCAACCGCATCGACCTCGAGCTGATCAAGGCGCGCATCGAGCTCGCCGACCAGGGCTGGGCGACGATGACGGCGAAGGTCGGCAGCTACGACACCAAGTCGCAGGACATCCAGCTCGGCGAGGGCGTCACCTTCGCCACCAATTCCGGCTATGGCGGCCAATTGCGGGACGCCTCGATCAGCATGGCGCAGGGCAAGCTGGTCACCGAGCACCCGGTCGAGCTCACCTATACCGACGCGAAGCTCACCGCCGACAGCATGGAAGTGACGCAGAAGGATTCGCGGGCGCTGTTCACCGGCAATGTCGTGCTGGTATTCAAGATGCCGCCGGAGGGCGGCGCGGCGGCTCCCGCCAGTCCTTCCGCCAGTCCTGCCGGCAATCCTGCCGCCAGCCCCGTCCCTGCCGCGCCCAAGCCGCAGAAGCCCGCCCCGCAGGCCGGAAAACCGGCGGTGGTGCCGTGATCGGGCCTCGTTTCGCCAAACCGGCGCCCTGCGCCATTGAATGCCCGCGCACGGGCGGCTAGACATAGATCATGCACGCGCTTTCCCGCTCCGCCGCCCTGTTTCTCGCTCTCGCTCCGGCCGTTGCGGTCGCACTTCTGGTGCGCCCGGCGGGCGCGCAGGTGCAGAACGTGCCCAATGCCCTCCAGGGCTTCGCGACCAATCGCGACCAGCCGATCAAGATCGACGCCAACAGCCTCGAAGTGCGCGACCAGGAGAAGAAGGCGATCTTCTCCGGCAATGTCGTGGTGGTGCAGGGCGACACCAACATGCACGCGAAGGAGCTGGTGGTGTTCTATGACGGCAAGCCGCCGGAAGGCGGCGCCCCGGCGGCCGCGCCGGACCCGGCCAACCCCATGAGCTCCTCGTCCATCCGCCGGCTGGAGATCAATGGCGGGGTGATCGTCAACACCAAGGAACAGACCGCCACCGGCGACCAGGGCATCTTCGAGACCAAGAGCAACACCATCACCCTGACCGGCAATCCGGTGGTGCTCACCTCCGGCCAGAACGTCATCCGTGGCAAGCGGCTGGTGGTCGACCTCACCACCGGCACCTCGCGCATCGAGGGCGGGCGGGTGGAGAGCCTGATCGTGCCGAACAGCGTGAAGCAGATGGACGGCGCCGGCCCGAAGCCGGCCGCCGGGGCCAAGCCGGCGACCACGCCGGCGACCACGCCGCCGAAGCCGTGAGCCCGTCCGCGCGGCGTCGTTTCCGGCGCCGGCGCGGTTCCGCGGCAGGCTTCTTCGGTCCTTCCGCCCGATTCCCGACATGATTTCGGCCCGGTTTTTGCTTGCGGCATTTGCAAGCGGGTTCGGGATTGTTTATCACCCTAGCAGTGGTGCTTTTCACCACGGAGGGTGCGCGTGAGACTGTTTCCGGCAGGAAGCCCCGAAAGCCAGCCGGTTCTGCTGGGACCGGCGGATCACGGATCTGGACATGGCGGTGTGTATGAGGACGAGGCGGGCTATTCCCACCGCGTCGACGACACGCCGCAGGGCGAGGGCGTGCTGCGGGCCACCGGCCTGGTCAAGCAGTATGGCGGCCGGCGCGTGGTGCGCGACGCCAGCCTGAACGTGCGGCGCGGCGAGGCGGTCGGCCTGCTCGGCCCGAACGGCGCCGGCAAGACCACCATATTCTACATGATCACCGGGCTGGTGAAGGCCGATGCCGGCCGCATCGAGCTCGACGGCCACGACGTCACCCATCTGCCGATGTACCGCCGCGCCCGCCTCGGTGTCGGCTATCTGCCGCAGGAGGCCTCGATCTTTCGCGGCCTGTCGGTGGAGAACAACATCCGCGCCGTGCTGGAGGTGGTGCAGCCCGACCGCAGGCGCCGCGAGGCCGAGCTCGACGCGCTGCTGGAGGAGTTCCGCATCACCCATGTGCGCAAGTCGCCCTCCATCGCCCTGTCGGGCGGCGAGCGGCGGCGCGTGGAGATCGCCCGCGCGCTGGCGACGCGGCCGACCTTCATGCTGCTGGACGAGCCGTTCGCCGGCATCGACCCGATCGCCGTCGGCGACATCCAGGCGCTGGTGCGCCATCTCACCCATCGCGGCATCGGCGTGCTGATCACCGACCACAATGTGCGCGAGACGCTCGGCCTCATCGACCGCGCCTACATCATCCATTCCGGCTCCGTGCTGATGGAGGGTTCGCCCGACGAGATCGTCGACAACCCGGAGGTGCGCCGGCTCTATCTCGGCGAGGAGTTCCGTCTGTAAGATGGCGCACAGGTCGCGGTCCCGCCCGGTTTCCGGCTTCCGGCATGGAGGCTTTTCCCCATGTCGCTAGGTCCGCGCCTCGAATTCCGCCAGACCCAGTCTCTGGTGATGACGCCGCAGCTGATGCAGGCCATCAAGCTGCTGCAACTGTCCAATCTCGACCTCGTCGCCTATGTCGAGGCCGAGCTCGAACGCAACCCGCTGCTGGAGCGCCAGTCCGAGCCGGAGGGCGATGCTGCCGGCTCCGCCGCCGAGCGCGCCGCCGGCGAGGGCCAGGCGGTGCTGGAAGTCGCCGTCCACGAGGCGCATGAGCCGCGCGAGCAGGGCGACCACGAGGCGCGCGCCGCCGACTGGATGGAAGAGCGGCTGGATTCCTCCCGCAGCGCCATCGAGGACCGGCTCGATACCGGGCTCGAGAACGTGTTCCCCGACGATGTCGGCCGCGAGCCGACCGGGCCGGCGCAGGGCCAGGACGCTCCCGCCTATTCGGAATGGGTGGGCGTCGGCGGCGGCGGGCGCGACGACGAGGGCTACAATCTCGAATCCTTCGTCTGCGCCGAGACCTCGCTGTCGGATCACCTGTCCGCCCAGCTGACGCTGGCCCTGGTCGACCCGGTGGACCGGCTCATCGGCCATCATCTCATCGACCTCATCGACGAGGCCGGCTATCTCGCCGCCGATCTGCCCGCCGTCGCCGACAAGCTCGGGGCGCCGCTCGCCCGCGTCGAGGCGGTGCTCGCCACCGTCCACGGCTTCGATCCGCCGGGTATCGGCGCGCGCTCGCTGGCCGAGTGCCTCGCGTTGCAGCTCAAGGAGCGCAACCGCTACGACCCGGCCATGGCGGCGCTGCTCGCCCATCTCGACCTGCTGGCGCGGCGCGAGTTCAACACGCTGCGCCGGGTCTGCGCCGTCGACGACGAGGACCTCGCCGAGATGGTCGCCGAGGTGCGCCGGCTCAACCCGAAGCCCGGCCTCGCCTTCGGCTCCGGCGTCATCCAGCCGGTGGTGCCGGACGTGTTCGTGCGCGCCGCCACCGACGGTTCCTGGCATGTCGAGCTCAATTCCGACACCTTGCCGAAGGTGCTGGTGAACCAGGCCTATTACTCGAAAGTGTCGAAGACCACCCGCAACGACCGCGAGAAGGCCTTCCTCACCGACTGCATGCAGACCGCCACCTGGCTCACCCGCTCGCTGGACCAGCGCGCCCGCACCATCCTCAAGGTCGCCATCGAGATCGTGCGCCAGCAGGACGCCTTCCTGACGCTGGGCGTGCAGCACCTGCGGCCGCTGAACCTGCGCATGGTGGCGGACGCCATCGGCATGCACGAATCCACCGTCTCGCGCGTCACCTCGAACAAATACATGGCGACGCCGCGCGGCATCTTCGAGATGAAGTATTTCTTCTCGTCCTCCATTTCCTCGTCCGATGGCGGCGAGGCGCATTCGGCGGAATCGGTGCGCTTCCGCATCAAGCAGATGATCGACGCCGAGATGCCGGACGACGTGCTCTCGGACGACACGCTGGTGCAGAAGCTGCGCGAGTCCGGCATCGACATCGCCCGGCGCACCGTGGCGAAATACCGCGAGGCGATGCGCATCCCGTCCTCGGTGCAGCGCCGGCGCGAGAAGCAGGCGGCGGCCGCCGGCAGCTGAATCGGGGGGGGGCCGGCGGCCGATTCGAGGGGAAGCTGTGCGCCGTCCGGGCTCGAAACCGCGCGATACGTTGACACTTTCCCTCACGGCTCCTACGTCTTTAAGGCACCGGCCGGGCAAGTAAGGGGTTCGGGCAGCCGGCGGGACGAGCGCGTGCACAAGCTCTCACCGCCGATGCCCCAGCAGAGGGACGAGTCACGATGCCGCTGCGGGTTTCTGGCAAAAATCTCGACGTTGGAGAGGCACTGCGCCAGCGGGTTTCCGACCGCTTGGCCGATGCCATGGACAAGTATTTCGACGGCGGCTGGTCCGGCCACGTCACCGTCGCTCGCGAGGGGTCCGGCTACCGATCGGACTGCGCGCTGCATCTCGACAGCGGCGCCATCCTGCAGGCGCATGGCGATGCGCAGGACCCCTATTCCAGCGCCGACGCGGCGGTGGAGCGCATCGAGACGCGGTTGCGCCGCTACAAGAGCCGGGTGAAGCGCCGCGTCGTGAACGGCGAGGAGGTCGCCGGCCCGGAGACGGTGCCGCTCACCGTGTTCTCCGCCCCCGACCACGAGGATGGCGACGCGCTCGACGGCTGGAGCCCCACCGTCGTCGCCGAGGCCACCGCCAACATGCCGCGGCTCGCGGTCAGCGACGCGGTGCTGGAGCTTGATTTCACGGGTGCCGCGGTGCTGGTGTTCCGCCATGCCGGCCACGGCCGCGTCAACGTGGTGTATCGCCGTGTCGACGGGCATGTCGGCTGGATCGATCCGCCGCTGGCCGCGGCGGAAGACGTTCATTGACAGGTCTCCATCGTCGTCGGCGCGCGGTGTGGCTCTGCCCGGCCCGCGCGCCGCACACGCCCTCGATCCGGATCGCGCTATGGCCTTGAACGATATCCTTTCACTGCCTGCCGTCTTCCCCGCGCTACGGGTCGGCAGCAAGAAGCAGGCGCTGCAGGAACTCTCGGCCAAGGCCGCCGCCCTTCTCAACCGCGACGAGCGGGAGATCTTCGAAACGCTCAATTCGCGCGAGCGCCTGGGATCGACCGGCGTCGGCAACGGCATCGCCATCCCGCACGGCAAGCTCGCGAAGATGGACAAGCTGTTCGGCATGTTCGCCCGGCTGGACAAGCCGATCGACTTCGAGGCGCTGGACGGCGAGCCGGTGGATCTCGTCTTCCTGCTGCTGGCGCCGGAAGCGGCGGGGGCGGACCATCTGAAGGCGCTGGCCCGCGTGGCCCGGCTGCTGCGCGACCCGGAGGCCGCCAAGAAGCTGCGCGCCTCGCGCGATGCCGCCGCCATCTACGCCATTCTGAACGGCACCGCCGCCTCGGACGCCGCGTAAGCGGCGTCCGTCCATGTATTCCGCGCCGCGCAGGCGGCGTCCGTCCCTAGGTTCCGCGCCGCGCAGGCAGGAGACTCCCATGGCCGATCCGCTCGATTCCGGCGTCCCGGCGCTCGGCGCCGAACAGTGCCGCGCCGCCCGCGCCATGCTGGGCTGGTCGGCGGAGGAGCTCGCCGGGCATGCCGGCGTCACCGGCGCCTATGTCGAGGCCTTCGAGCAGGGCCGCGAGCCCGGCGACGGCGACGATCCGGGGGAGAGCGTGCGCATCCGCCGGGTGCTGGAGGAGGCGGGCGTCGAATTCATCGATGCCGGCCTGCCGAGCGCCGGCGGCGGGCCGGGCCTGCGGCTGCGCTCCAGCCCGTCCTATATCGATTCGGAGAACCTCTCCTCCGCCAATGACGGCTGACGGCTGACGGCGGGCGGCACGCGCCGCGGGCTGTGCCGTCCCTTCCTCATGCCACCCGGCCGTGCTCGGCGAGGAAGTCGAGCAGCGCCCGCACCCGCGCCGGCAGCGGGCCGCCGCCGCCGGGATGCACGGCGTGGAAGCTCTTGCGGTCGCCCGGATTGCAGTGCTCCAGCACCGGCACCAGCCGCCCGGCGGCGATGTCGGCGCGCAGCGTGAAGGCGGCGAGCCGGGCGAGGCCGACCCCCGCCAGCGCCAGCCGCCGCATCGCCTCGCCGTCGCTCGCCTGCACGCGGCCGGGCGCCGGCAGCACCGTGCTCTCCCCGTTCTCCACCAGCGGCCAGCCCTCCACGGCGTGTGCCTGGAAGGCGCCGATGCGGATGTGGCCCTCCAGATCGGCGGGCGTCTTCGGCATGCCCATGCGGGCGAGATAGGACGGCGCCGCGGCGATGGTCATCGCCGTGTCGCCGAGCTTGCGGGCGACGAGGCTGGAGGTCGGCAGCGGCCCGGCGCGGATGGCGACGTCGGTGCGCTCGGCGAGCAGGTCGATGACGGCGTCGGTCTGCGCGATGTCGAGGCTGATGCCGGGATGGCGGGCGAGGAATTCCGGCAGGATCGGCGCCAGCACATGCGTGGCGTAGGAGGCGCTGGTGTTCACCCTTATGCGCCCGGCCGGCCGCTCGCCGGCGCCGGCGCAGCGCTCGGCCTCGTCGATATCGGCGAGGATGCGGGTGGCGCGCTCATAGAAGGCGCAGCCCTCCGGGGTCAGCTGCAGCCGCCGCGTCGAGCGGGCGACCAGCCGCGAGCCCAGCCGCGCTTCCAGCCGCGCCACCAGCTTGCTGACCGCCGAAGGCGTCATCCGGCTCGCCCGCGCGGCGGCGGAGAAGCCGCCCTGTTCCACCACCCGGACGAAGATCTCCATCTCGCCGGAACGGTTGGTCTCGCTGCGCGCCATCTGGTCCCTGATCTCACAAATGATGTGCCGTTCGGCATTCTATCTCATCGAGGCCGGCGGCTCTATCGATAGTCCGGGGTCGGGGCCGCCCGACCTCGGGACGCGCGCAGGGAGCATGTCATGGAGTATCGTCCGCTGGGAAAATCCGGGCTCAAGGTGCCGGTGCTGAGCTTCGGGGCCGGCACGTTCGGCGGCACCGGGCCGCTGTTCGGCGCCTGGGGCACGACGGATGTGGAGGAGGCGCGCCGCCTCGTCGACATCTGCCTGGAGGCCGGGGTCAACCTGTTCGACACCGCCGACGTCTATTCCGACGGCGCCTCGGAGGCGGTGCTCGGCGCCGCGATCAAGGGCCGCCGCGACCGGGTGCTGATCTCCACCAAGACCGGCCTGCCGATGGGCGAGGGGCCGAACGAGGCCGGCACCTCGCGCCTGCGCCTGGTGCGCGTGGTGGAGGAGGCACTGCGCCGGCTCGGCACCGACACGATCGATCTGTTGCAGCTGCATGCCTTCGATGCCGGCACGCCGGTGGAGGAGGTGCTGGCGACGCTGGATATGCTCATTCGTGCCGGCAAGCTGCGCTATGTCGGGGTGTCGAACTTTGCCGGCTGGCAGATCATGAAGTCGCTGGCTGTGGCGGAGCGGCACGGCTGGCCGCGCTATGTCGCCAACCAGGTCTATTACTCGCTGGTCGGCCGCGATTATGAATGGGACCTGATGCCGCTCGGGGCCGACCAGGGGCTCGGAGCGCTGGTGTGGAGCCCGCTCGGCTGGGGCCGGCTCACCGGCCGGATCCGCCGCGGCGTGCCGCTGCCGGAGGGAAGCCGCCTGCACGAGACCGCCGGCTTCGGCCCGCCGGTCGACGAGGCGCTGCTTTATCGCGTGGTCGACGTGCTGGACGAGCTGGCACGCGAGACCGGGAGAAGCGTGCCGCAGATCGCCATCAACTGGCTGCTGCGGCGCCCGACGGTGGCGTCGGTGATCGTCGGCGCCCGCAACGAGGCGCAGCTCATCGACAATCTCGGCGCCGTCGGCTGGGCGCTCGATGCCGGCCAGATCGCCCGGCTCGACGAGGCGAGCGCGGTGACCGCGCCCTACCCGCATTTCCCGTATCGCCGGCAGGCGGGTTTCGCGAGGCTCGACCCGCCGCTGGCGGGGTAGGGGGCGCTTGGTTCGGCGCCCCTTGCCTCGCCAGCGGGACGTCGCCCGCGCGCCTCCTTTCCCTCTCCCCATTGGGGAGAGGTGGCCCGCGAAGCGGGTCGGTGAGGGGGCTTTCGGCCACGGGTCGTTCCCCGCCCCCCTTACGGCGTGATCGCCACTTTCAGCACGCCGTCGCGCTGGTTGGCGAACAGCTCGTAGGCGGCCTCGATGTCGTCGAGCTTGAAGCGGTGCGTCACCAGCGGCTTCAGGTCGACGCGGCCGGCGGCGATGACATCGATCAGCCGCCGCATGCGCTCCTTGCCGCCGGGGCACAGCGTGGTGACGATCCTGTTGTCGCCGAGCCCGGCCGAGAAGGCGCCGAGCGGGATCCTGAGATCGGTCGAATAGACGCCGAGCGAGGACAGCGTGCCGCCCGGCCGCAGCACCTTCAGCGCCGATTCGAAGGTCGACTGCGTGCCCAGCGCCTCGATGGCGACATCGACGCCGCGCCCGTCGGTCAGCGCCAGGATCTGCTCCACCGGGTCGCCGGCCTTGAAGTCCACCACGTCGCTGCAGCCGAGCTGCTTGGCGATGGCCAGCCGCTCCGGCACGGTGTCGACGCCGATGATGCGCGTCGCGCCCTTCAGCTTCGCCCCCGCCACCGCGCACAGGCCGATCGGGCCGAGCGCGAACACCGCGACATGGTCGCCGATCTTCACCGCGCCGCTCTCGGCGCCGGAAAAGCCGGTCGACATGATGTCGGGGCACATCAGCACCTCCTCGTCGGTCAGCCCGTCCGGCACCGGGGCGAGATTGGCGAGCGCGTCCGGCACCAGCACATATTCGGCCTGCGTGCCGTCGATGGTGTTGCCGAACTTCCAGCCGCCCATCGCCTTGAAGCCGTGGCGGGTGCCCGGCCCGTCCTGCGAGCCGCAGCCGCACAGGCAGGCATAGGAATGGCCGCTCGGGGTGATGGCGCCGGCGATCACCCGCTGGCCCTCGCGATAGCCCGTCACCGCCGAGCCGAGCTTCTCGATGATGCCCACCGGCTCGTGGCCGATGGTCAGGCCCTTGGCCACCGGGTATTCGCCCTTGAGGATATGGACGTCGGTGCCGCAGATGGTGGTGGTGGTGACGCGGATCAGCGCGTCGAGCGGGCCGACATCGGGGATCGGCTTCTCGTCGAGGACGATGCGTCCGTTCTCGACGAAGATGGCGGCTTTCATCCGGGCCATGGCGGCGCTCCTGTTGGTTCGGGAGCGGCACCATGGGGCATCGGCGCGACCGCGCCATGACCTCGATCAACAGCCGGCTATCAGCCGGCCGTTCAGCCGACCCCGCGCTCGGCCATCAGCCGGATCATCGCGGCGCGCAGCTCCGGCATGCCGGTGCCCTCGCGCGAGGAGGTCGGGAACACGGTCGGGAACGCCGCCGGCCGGCGGGAGAGCGCCGCCTGCGTCTCCTCGATCCGGCGGGCGAGATCGGCGGCCTTCAGCTGGTCGGCCTTGGTCAGCACGATGGCGTAGGACACCGCCGCCTTGTCGAGCCCGTCGAGCACGCCGAGGTCGATCGGCTTCAGGCCGTGGCGGGAATCGATCAGCACGAACACCCGCGCCAGGTTCGCCCGCCCGCGCAGATAGGCGTGGATGGTGGCGGTCCAGGCGTCGACCTTTTCCTTCGGCGCCTGCGCGAAGCCGTAGCCGGGCATGTCGACCAGGGTCAGCTCCGGGCCGAGGCCGAAGAAGATCAGCTCCTGCGTGCGCCCAGGCGTCACCGAGGTGCGGGCGAGCGCCTTGCGGCCGGTGAGCGCGTTGACGAGGCTCGACTTGCCGACATTGGAGCGGCCGGCCAGCGCGATCTCGATGCCGCGCATCGCCGGCAGCGTCTCGATGGTCGGCGCGGCGGTGAGGAAGCCCCACTCGCCGGCGAACAGCAGCCGGCCGGCCTCGATCTCCTCGGGGCTGTAGCCGCCGGCCTTGTCGTCGCTGGGGTTTTCCAAGCCGCTAGCTCTGCTTCGGCTTGGAGCGCCTGAAGGTGCTCTTGAGATTGTCCCAGAGCTCCACCTTCACGCCGTTCCGGCGCATGATCACCGATTGCTGCAGCACCGAGAGCGTGTTGTTCCACGCCCAGTAGATGACGAGGCCGGAGGCGAAGGACGACAGCATGAAGGTGAACACCAGCGGCATCCAGTCGAAGATCATCTTCTGGGTCGGATCCGGCGGGGTGGGGTTCAGCTTCATCTGCGCCCACATGGTGCAGCCCATGATGATCGGCCACACGCCGAGCATCAGGAAATGACCGATCACCGGCACCTGCGAGGGGTCCCACGGGATGACGCCGAACAGGTTGAACAGCGTGGTCGGATCGGGCGCCGACAGGTCGCGGATCCAGCCGAAGAACGGCGCGTGCCGCATTTCGATGGTGACGAACAGCACCTTGTAGAGCGCGAAGAAGACCGGGATCTGGATCAGGATCGGCAGGCACCCGGCGATCGGGTTGATCTTCTCCTTCTTGTAGATCTCCATCATCTCCTGCTGCAGCTTCACCCGGTCGTCGCCGAAGCGCTCCTTCAGCGCCGCGATCTCCGGCTGCACCGCCTTCATCTTCGCCATCGAGGCGTAGCTCTTGTTGGCGAGCGGGAAGAAGACGCCCTTGATCAGCACGGTGACGGCGAGGATGGCGATGCCGAAATTGCCGACCAGGCGGTAGATCCAGTCGATCACCATGAACAGCGGCTTGGTGATGAAATAGAACCAGCCCCAGTCGATCAGCAGGTCGAAGCGGTCGATATTGTAGGTGGTCTTGTAGCCGTCGACGACGCGCACCTCCTTGGCGCCGGCGAACAGCCGGCCCTCGCGGCTCGCCTTGGCGCCGGGGGCGATGCTGACCGCGTCGCCGAGGAAGTCGGTCTGGTAGGTGAGGTCGGCGCCGGCCTGCGCGGCGGAGAAGCGTGCCTGCACCTTTTCCTTCGGGTCGGGGATGACGGTCGCCGCCCAGTATTTGTCGGTGATGCCGAGCCAGCCGCCGGTGGAGTTGAACGTCTCGGTCTTCTTCTCGGCGATGGCGCTGTACTTGATCTCGTGCAGGCCGCCTTCCGAGGTCACGCCGATCAGGCCTTCGTGCAGGATGTAGTAGCCGAGCGTGTGCGGGGTGCCGTGGCGCGAGACCAGCGCGAAGGGATGCAGGCTCACCTCGGCGGCGCCGGCATTCTCCACCTCGTCGACGACATGGAACATGTAGTCTTTGTCGATGGAGAGGGTGCGGCGGAAGGTGAGGCCCTCGCCATTGTCATAGGTGAGGACGAGCGGGGTGTCCGGCGTCAGCGTGGCGCCGGCCGGGGCGGTCCACACCGTGTCGGCGCCCGGCAGCTTGGCGGTGGAGCCGGAGCCGGCGACCCAGCCGAATTCGGCGTAGAACGGGTTCGGCCCGCCGGAGGGCGAGAGCAGCACGATGATCGGGCTGTCGGGCGCGACGGTCTCGCGATAATCCTTCAGCGACAGGTCGTCGATGCGCCCGCCCTTGAGCGAGACGGTGCCGGTGACGCGCGGGGTGTCGATGGCGACGCGCGGGGTGCGGGCCAGCGCCTCGGCGCGGGTCAGCGCTTTGGGGGCCACCGCGGCCGGTGCCGGCGCGGCGGCGTCGGAGGGGGCCGATCCCGGCGCGGTCGGGGCGGCGGCCTGCTGCTGGGTCTGCTGCTGCGCCTGCCGCTTCTGGTCCATCTGCGGGATGCCGGAGAAATACTGCCAGGCGATCAGCACCACCATCGACAACACGATGGCGACGATCATGTTGCGGTTTTCAGTCGTCATGGGTGGTCTCTCCGTCGGCGTGCGCGGTCGCCTGCACGGCCTTGAGGGGCGCGGCAGGGTTGGGCCGCGCTGGCGGATGCCGGCGCCGGTTCCCAGAATGAAGGCGGGCAATGCCCCGCTCGATATCGTTCACGAGGTCGGTGAAGAGCGTGGTCAGGGCGGCACGCCGGGCGACGATCACATAGTCGAATCCGGGCCGCGCCACGCGAGGCATAGCGTCGCGCACGGCGGCGCGTAGGCGCCGCCTGATGCGGTTCCGCTCCACCGCATTGCCGTGCTTCTTGGTGATGGTGAGGCCGATGCGCGCCGCGCAGTCGTCGGCGCGGTCGCGGGCCTGCAGCAGTAGCGGCCCGGAATTGGCCCGAAGCCCGCCCGCGGCGGCCAGAAAGTCCTTGCGCTTGACGAGCCGGTCCATGCAGGGCGCCGTTCCTCAGGCGAGGGGGAGGCAGGCCCAAGGCCTTTTCACCCGGGCTGCCATGTCGACCGCAAACATGCCGACCGCAAACATGCCGACCGCAGACATGTCGACCGCGACGATCCTGGCCGCGGTCACGTCAGCGGTCGGGTCAGGCCGACAGGCGCTTGCGACCATGCGCGCGGCGGGCTGCAATGATCTTGCGGCCGTTACGGGTCGCCATGCGCGCACGAAAGCCGTGCCGGCGGGCGCGCACGAGCTTGCTCGGTTGATAAGTGCGCTTCACGGGTGTCTCTCCGCATTAGGTTTGCGCCGCCCGGGACCGGAATGCCGCCCATCGCGCGGGCGGCGAGAGTGTCGCGGCGCCCATGCGTCAATACGGGAGACGTCCCGGCCGCCAGGGCAGCCGAGGTTCGGAGGCGGCTTATAGGGGCGCCGGGCGGCCAAGTCAACGCGAGTCGGCGTGAATGGCGCGGGGGACGTCGGTTCGCCGCCGATGCTGCGACGGCGAACGCGGCCGGGCCACAGGCATGCGGCGATCAAGCCCGCCGGCCGGGAGCGTCCGGGGCGGGGAACGCCACGGCGCGCATCGATGAATTCCCGCGCGCCGGTGAACCGCCGCCGGCCGCCGGCCGTAGGAAGAGCGGTGCTTCCTGTCGGCGGACAGGGAGGTTGCCGGCAGGCATGCGACGGGTCGGCGGACGGGCCGGCTTGCGGGCGGCGATCACGGGGGGTCTCGCCCATGCCGCATTCGACCTTATATCTTTCACGAATTCGTGCGGAATGCCGTGGCTTCCGTCTGGCTTAACGGCGGCACGAGATTAGATAAGGCTGCGATGACGACGCATCTGAACGCCGCTTCGCCTTCCACGTCGCTTCCCGAGCGCAGCGCGCCGCCTGTCGAGGCCGCCGTGCCCGAGGAGGCCGCGCGTCCGTCGTTCCGCCATCTCGGCCTTTCCGGCAAGCTGCTCGCCTTCACGGTCGCCTTCGTGGTGCTGGCCGAACTGCTGATCATCGTGCCGTCGATCGCCGCCTATCGGGTGAACTGGCTGTCGGACCGCCTCGCCGCCGCCCGCACCGCCGCGCTGGTGCTCGACGCCGCCCCGCAGGACATGATCCCGCCGGAGCTGACCCGCGAGCTGCTCGGCAGCGTCGGCGCCATCACCGTCGCCCTGAAGCGCAACGACACCCGCCGGCTGCTCGCCTCCTCCGACATGCCGCCGGAGGTCGACCTGCATGTCGACCTGCGCGACGTCTCGCCCTGGCAGGCGGTGACGGAGGCGGTCGACACGCTGTTCGCCCGCGACGGGCGCATCGTCCGCGTGGTGGGCACGCCGCCCAAGCTCGGCGGCTTCGTGGAGATCGTCATCAACGAGACGCCGCTGCGCAAGGCGATGCTGCGCTTCACCCGCAATCTCGTCCTGGTCTCGCTGGTCATCGCCGCGCTCACCGGCGGCCTCATCTATCTCGGCCTCGCCTGGATGTTCGTGCGGCCGATGCGCCGGCTCACCCAGCGCATGATCGCCTTCCGCGAGGCGCCCGGCGCGCCGTTCCTCGCCTTTGACCCGTCGACCCGCATGGACGAGATCGGCCAGGCCGAGCGCGAGCTCATCGAGATGCAGCGCCAGATCCGCGATACGCTGCAGCAGAAGAACCGGCTGGCGGCGCTCGGCCTCGCGGTCTCCAAGATCAATCACGACCTGCGCAACCTGCTCGCCTCGGTGCAGCTGCTCTCCGACCGCCTCGCCATGATCAGAGATCCGGCGGTGCAGCGCTTCGCCCCCAAGCTGGAGGCGGCGCTCGACCGCGCCATCGCCTATTGCGAGCAGACGCTCGCCTATGGCAAGGCGCAGGAGCCGCCGCCGGAGCGGCGCATGGTGGTGCTGGCGCCACTGGTGGCGGATGTGCGCGACACGCTCGGCCTCGGCGCCGGCGAGGACGGGCCGTCCATCGGCTGGGTGGAGGCGGTGGAGCGCGGCCTCAGCGTCGATGCCGATCCCGACCAGCTGTTCCGGGTGCTGCTCAATCTCTGCCGCAACGCGCTGGAGGCGCTCGCCGCCCGCGCGCCCAACGATCCGGTCCGCGACCAGATCCGCGTCACCGGCCGCCGCGAGGGCTCGATGGTGGTGGTCGAGGTCGCCGATACCGGCCCCGGCGTGCCGGAGGCGGCGCGGGCCCACCTCTTCGAGGCCTTCCAGGGTTCGGCGCGGCGCGGCGGCACCGGCCTCGGCCTCGCCATCGCCGCCGAGCTGATGCAGGCGCATGGCGGCGAGATCCGGCTGGTGCCGGGCACGATCGGCGCCACCTTCCAGCTGCGCATCCCCGACCGGCCGGTCGATCTCGACGCCCACCGGGCGCTGCGCTCGCATGGGTGAGCGCGCGCGCCGGGCAGCGCGCCTTGTCGCTGGCCTCATCGGCCTGATCGGGCTCATCGTACACCTCACTGCACTCACTGGACACGCCGTCGCGGCGAGCGTGAGCGTCGCTGGTGCCGAGGTTCTCGTGGACGGAAAGCCGTTCCGCGTTCGCGGCGCGGCGGGGGAGGCGGCCTTGGGCGAGCTCAAGGGGCTGGGTGCCACCACGGTCCGCACCTATGGCGGCGATCCGGGAGCGATTCTCGAGGCCGCACAAGCGGTTGGCCTGAAGGTGATCGTCGGCCTGTGGGTCGAGCATCCGCGTCGCGGCGACGACTATGCCGACCGTGCCTTTGTCGGGAGGCAGCTCGCCGAATTTCGGCAAGTCATTGAAAAATATCGCGATCATCCGGCGCTGCTGATGTGGGGTATCGGCAACGAGGTCGAATCCGAGCTCGCCGACGATGCCATGGTCTGGCCGGCGATCGAGGAGGTTGCCGCCATGGCCAAGGCGCTCGATCCCGCCCATCCGCGCATCGCCGTGCTGGCCGAGACCGGCGCCGACAAGGTGCAAAAGCTGCGCGAGCAGGTGCCGAGCATCGATGTGCTCGGCGTAAACTCTTATGGCGACGCGCTTTATTCGGTTGCCGCCCGCGCCCGCGACCAGGGATGGACCGGGCCGATCGTCGTCACCGAGCTCGGCGCCCGCGGCCAATGGCAGGCCGCGACCGCCCCCTGGGGCGCTCCTTTCGAGCTCACGTCCACCCAGAAGGCGATCGAGCTCCGCCGCTATCTCGCGGCCCTGGGGCGACAAGATATTGGTATCATTCTGTTTTTCTGGGGGTGGAAGCAGGAGGTGACGCCGAGCTGGCACAGCCTGCGCCTGCCCTCCGGCGAATGGACCGAGGCCTCCGAATCGATGGCCGAGGCCTGGGACGGCGGCACGCCGGGCGGCAACCACGCCCCGCGCATCGCCTTTCTGCGCCTCGCTGACCATCCCTCCCAGCCCTTCGCCAGCGTCGCGCCGTCGCAGGGCTGGGAGGTGGTTCTGGAGGCGAGCGATCCCGACGGCGACAAGCTGGATATCCGCTGGATCGTCCGCGAGGAATCGCGGATCCGTACCGTCGCCGGGGACTTCGAGCCGGAGGCCGCGACGGTGGCAGAGGCGGCCGAGCCGACGCCGGGCGGTGCGCGGGTGCGACCGTTACCCATTGGAAAATATCGCCTTTTCGTAGAGATCCGCGACGGGCGCGGTGCCGCCGCCACGGCGAATCTGCCCTTCGAGGTGCGGTGACGGCGGGCTGTGGACAGCCCGCGCGCGGCGATGCTGTCCACAGCCCCGGCAGATTTGCGAGCGCCTGAACGCGACAGGGCTGTTGCATTGTCGATGGAAACAAGGTAGCTCACGGACCTCTCGCGAGGGGCATCGCCTCCGCGACGACGGCTTGCCGGTCCCCGCGACCGCTGCCGGGCGCCCGTAGCTCAGCTGGATAGAGCACCAGACTACGAATCTGGGGGTCAGGAGTTCGAATCTCTTCGGGCGCGCCAAATCTTTCTCACCACCCGTGAGACCGCTTAACATCTTGAACGGCAAGGACATATCCGCCGTTCTAAAGCCCTCATTCCGCGCATATCGCAGCCGGTCGGCGAAGACCAGTTTCAGCACCGTCTTCTTGTCCTCCAGCCGTCCCGAACTCCAGAGATTCCAGGGGTTTGAGAGGAAGTCGAGCGCCGTTCTAAGCGTCTGGTCGAAACTCGACTTCGGACGGCCCGCGTCGGCCATGCGTTCCAGGACCAGGAGCTTGTCCGTCTCCAGCTTCTGAATGCGAGTCTCGAAAGCCGAAATCACACTGGGAAGGCTGGCGTCGAGAATGCGGTCGAGCGCCTGCGCGGTCTGCTGCTCGATCCTCGCCAATTCGGCGGCAAGCGCCTTTGCCTGTCCCTTGGACCGGGCGAACTGACGATCCCACAATTCCCTGAACATGCCGTGCACGACGCGAAACAGTTTCTCGCTCGGCGTCGCGGATTGCAGCAGCGTCTCGAACTCACCCTCGATCACATTCCTGCGGATCGACTTGCCATAGCTGGCGCAGCCGCGCTTCGGGCAGAGGTAGTAGGGATGCCGGGCATGGGAGCCGGTGGACCAGCAGGCGGTGAGCGGGGTGCTGCAATCCGCGCAGACAACATAATCGCGCAGCGGAAAGTCCTCGTTCAGGTTCTTCCGCTTCGGAGCGCGGTTGATGCCGCTGAGGCGGTCCTGGATGTGCTGATAGGTCTGGAAGGAAATCAGTGCCTCATGATGTCCGGGGCGCAGCGAGACGCCCCAACTGGGTGCCTCGACATATCCGGCATAGACGGGTTGGGAGAGCAGGTTGCCGACGCGCTGATGCTTCACAATGCCGGTGCGGTCCTTCGGGAACAGCGGATTGTCCTGAAGGAAGCGCATCACATCGGCCTGGGTATCCAGATCGCCAGAGGCATACCGTTCAAGCGCTTCCTGCACGACGGAGGCGGCGGGTTCGTCGCGCATCAGCATCTTTCCGCGCCCGGTGACCAGCTTGTATTCGTAGCCGACCGGAGCTTTGAACACGGCGTAGCCGCCGAGCACGCGGGCGCGCATCCGGCGCAGCGTCTGCTCGGGCGTTCTTCTGGCGGAAATGCTGGGCGAAGGTGGCGTGGATGTTCTCCACCATCATCGAATCTGCGTCGTCCTTGAACTCCATCTTCGGACTGACGAGCCTGCCACCCGCCTCGCGCAGAAGGTCGCGCAGGTCCCAATGACCCCTAACGTCACGCGCAAACCTATCGATGGAATCAATCAGGACCGAATATTCCTCATCGGGATGCTGCTTGAGGAACTTGACCATCTCGGTCATGGCAGGTCGCTTCACCGTCTTGCCGGTGATGTCGTCGTGAAAGGCCCGGTCCACGCGATAATTGTTGTTCCGCGCAAACTCCCGGCAGGTCGTTTCCTGCGAGCGCAGGCCATCGCCGCGCTTGCCGCCTTTGCCGTCGCTCACCCGGCAATAGATGATAGCCGGTCTCGGGGGTTGATGGTTCATGCGTCACCTTCCTTCTTATCGTTCGATTGCGTCTCCGTGGTTGGTTGATCGGATGATACTACCGCAGCGGGAGAGCCTTCGGCGACATCGTTGAATTCCCCGAAAATCTGCCCACAGATATCCGTGCTGAAACCCAACTCGACGAAGGAGCGCAGGATCGAGGCGAGGGTTTCCAGAAGTTCGCGCTTCTGCGCCTCGGTGATATCCAGGCCGTCCAGCTCGGGCAGGTACTTGTCGGTATCCAGCTCCAGCGGCGGGAGACCGGACGGAACGGAATCGGCAGCCTTGCCAAGGTCAGGGCGGCGGTATTCATCGTTCTCTTTCATGCCCAACCTCCTCTTGTTCGTGGCAGAATGAAAAGAGATGAGTATATAGAACAAACAGTGAACATCCAAGGAATATCTTCCTAAAAAATAGATCGAACCCGCCAGCAACCCGCAAGACTTATGGGAATTGCCCCGGCTTCGATCTATCCTTCGGCAAACCTATCCTTGCGCCCGTAAGGGCGTCCAACCACTGAACAAGGAAAGGGCGAGGAAGAGAGCCGGGAGGACGCCGCTGAGTGTCGGCAGGGGCACCGAAAAACCGCCGTTACCAGAACGCGAAGATTTCCGAACACCGGCTGAAGCGCGTGGTGGAGTGTTTCGCCCGCGACATGACAGCGGCGGAGACGGTGAGGGCGACGAAGCTCAGTGCGCCGACCGTCAATCTGATCTTCCACCGGCTGCGGGAGCAGATGCGGGACCATGGGCTGTTCATACCACAATTCGGTGGCGAGCCGCATCCGTTGAAGGAGGTGTTCAACCCGAAGCATCGCGGCGTGCCGGAGCATCTGCACGACCTGCACGCCATTGAACGGATTCACCGCATCCTATGCGCCCAGCACCTGAAGGGGTTCGAGCGCCTGCCCGCGTCGGACCCGAAGAATGTGGAGAAGGCGATCCGGCTGCTGCGCTTCGATGGGACGCAGCCGAAGGGGCGCTATCAGATATGGGAAGCCTTGAGGCAGGCGGAGGGAGACACGGGTGCGCCGGAGACGCGGCCCTTCGATCTGCGCCATATCCGCAAGGACAGCGACATTCTCATCAACGAACTGCACGCCAGTCCGCAGGAGGCGTTCTTTGCGTATCTGTGGGCGCTGTTGCGGCAGTATCCACTTTGAAAAAGGCAACCCGCCTACCGACAGAAATCTCGATTAATGAGATACATATTTCTAAATATCTTAAATTATTGGCGAATAATATAATATCTACTGCATATATCCATTCTTGAGAAAATCAACCAAAATAGAGGCTGCATTTCTACAACTAATTTCTCGCCAAAAATCGTCCGATTTACGGAAACAAAGATCAGATATTCCACGAACAGAAAGTATTCTACAATCTAAACGCTGTTTCTTGGATCGCCTCGCAGCCATAAATAAACCACCGCTCTCCATTTCAACACACGTTACTTGCTCTTCAGCCGCCGCCACTTTGTCACGAAGATCTTTTCGGTTAAGGACGTAATCCCAAGACAATATATTTCCAATAGTAACTCTTGGTTGAGATGATATTGCCGCCCTATAATCAAATTTCTTTATGTCTTCAAGGGCTTCTGGAAGCCTAGAAACGCTAGAAAACCATTTCGACGCTTCCTTGATAAGATGTTGATTTTCAGAATTGCGATTTAAATTGATGTCTCCCCATTCTGAAATTCTTCTCCTAAAAGAATTGACAATATCGACATCCAAATTAAAGCTCTCTATAAGCTTCGATCTCATCTCCCAAGCAACGTCATCGCCAGAGATCTTATCGAATCCCTTCCAAAAAACCCGCTGTCCAACAACAGCAGACCCTAACGGCACTTTTACGGGCGATAGGGACCCCGCTATGCCACAAAAGCAAACTAAACTAGGCTTCATAAATTGAAGGATGGACATTAACTCAATGCCAGACACGGCATTACCTGCCGCATTTAGGCATTTGGTCGAAATTAGCATATTTTTATTCTTTGCTTCGGTCGCAATTTTCCATTGATACAAATCATGCTTGCGATCGCCATCACCGGGCGGAATGAGCACAGCTCCCGCATCAGAAAGCTCTTGATGAAGGATGCGCTTCTCTAGGCCGTCGATAGCGGTAAAAATAACAACATCAGAATGGCTTGGGGCACCATTATCTCTCACTGACATATCAGCCAAATTTATATTTATTCTCTTAGACATATGGCACTGAGAGATTTTTATAGTGGAAGATATTTGATGTTTTCTATATTATTATAATTTATTTTAGATAAATCCGGGCGCTTAAACTCAATACAGAAAATTCTATGAGTGATAGCTGCCGAGTTAAGATTACCTGTGGCGCATAAAGAGTGAAAAAGCTCAATATCGGATGTGTTTTTAAATGATATCTCAAATGCAACACAACCTATAGAGACACTTTCAAGATAAAACTCTAATTCTGCTTCTTCCTGTATCGCATCATGCAGTGATAAATAAAAATATGAAGACAGTTTGCTTGCTGCATTTAAACAGTATATAGTGCATCTATTCAATATCGGCGCGCCGTCGCCAATCAAAGCGCTATCAATTCCTCGAACAGAATCGAAGATTTTCGAGCAAAGCAGAGATTGCGAGTCATTTTCATTCATGGTTGCATATTTTAACAGCTCGCCCTTAAGGGGAAGGCACGTCAAGGCTCCTTATTGCACTCTACACCTTATTGTGTCAAAAATGCAACATAACTAATTGTTGGCAACCCGATACATTATGGTTGCGCTGCATCTAATGCGCCTACAAATGCCCATTTGGGGGACAAGTCCGCAAACACAATGTGCCTGCAAGGCCCCTGATCGCAAGGTGGCAGCGGAAATGCTGATTGCGAGTTGTTCCTGATACGACGAATCGCGAGTTGTTCCTGATACGACGAATCGCGAGTTGTTCCTGATACGACGAATCGCAAGCTGTGCGTGGTCGTACCTCCCACGCCGCTTGCCAGGCGGGAGGCCCGCTGCGCGCCCTCCCGCCTGGACCCCCTCCCAGCCTATGGCTCTCCCCGGCATTGAGCCGCGTTGAGCCATTGCACCGTGTGGCCGGTGCATCACCAGTCAGGGCGCGTTCCTGCTCCCCCGACACCCCCATGACGGGGAAGACTTCGCTCTTCCCTCGACCCATTCGACCATGAGCGTTCCTGCCCCTGGACCCAGACGAGGGGTTTTCGTACCCCTTCGATCCACGACCGCCATTCCATCCGCGGCATCCGGCACGGGCGATTGCGCCTCCCCGTGACCCCATGGCCCAAAGGGCTTGCCCCTTGGAACCCATTCCTTTCAGGGAAGGGACTTAGCGCCATCCTCATCTCTCCATGCGCCATCCTGCCAGACGCCGGGGCGACGCCTGCGGCGGCCTGGTGCATTTCATGCCCTGCGGCAGGTCAACCGCCAGGGTTGACCTTCGCCCCTGCGCCCGGCCGCCGAATGGCATGATCGGGACGAGGAACATGGTCCAGCGTCTCCGGCGGGATCGAACAAGGAACAGCCCGTCAGAGGGTGATCAGCCTAGTTCGAAGGGACCTGTACGGATCGCTTCAGCGCACGGGTTAGCGTCCACGGCGCGACATCGTACTCGGCGGCGATCTTCGCCCGCGTCGCCGCACCGGTTGCGATCCGGTAATGGGCGTCGAACAGCTGCACCGGCGACAGCTTCGGCGGACGCCCCAGCACCTTGCCCTGTTCACGGGCGGCGGCAATGCCCTGCTTGGTCCGCTCGATGAGGGTTTCCCGCTCAAACTGCGCGGTGCCGCTCATGATGGTGTAGATCAGCCGCCCGTGCGGGGTGGTGGTGTCCAGATCGAGATTGGCGATCTGGAAATGGATGCCCCGGTCGCGGAGCGCGTCCAGCTCGTTCAGGGCATCCCTGGCGCTGCGATAGGCCCGGTCCAGCGCCCAGACCACCAGGACATCGCCACGCTCCAGCCGGGCAACGACGCCCTCATAGACCGGCCTTCGCCGCGCCACGGCCGACAGCGTCTCAACATGGAGTTCGTCGGCAAGGTTCCTCAGCCCGGCAATCTGACGGTCGGGGTTCTGCTCGGCGGTGGACACACGGATGTAGGCGATCTTTTTCATGCGTTCTTTCAATGCGTTACGGGTTCTCTCGACCCCACACTATCCTTCCCTTTTGTGCCTGCCCTGTCCGCGATCCCGGTAAGGGCTGAAACCTACTTATCACGTAATATGTTACCTGAAAAACGGCTCTTATTCAAACTTCAACGAATATGAACGTTTATGAGCCGGTCGATTGAAAGAACACATAAGCATACCCCGGCATCGAAAGTGGCGGTTATCATGGGTGGGTGCCTGACGTTCTTCGGCACTCCTGCCATGGCCAGCGATTTCAACGCCGAAAAGGTCATGAAGGAAATGAAGCCGGAGCAGCAATATGCTTATCTCTCTGGAGTCATCGAGGGTCTGGCCATCGCCCGTTACATGAAGGACGGGAAGCAGAAGGACGGCATGGGCTGCATCTATGGCTGGTTCTACGAGGACAAGGCCACGCTGCCCGCCATCCTGGACGCCTTCGACAATACCCCACCTATCCGCCGGGCGCGATCATCGACGTCATGGTGAAGCGAAAGTGCGGTGAATGATGCAGCTTGCCGCCCCGCGCTCATGGAAAGAGGAATTCGCCCAAGCGGCGGGGAGACGTGAGGCGCTTGTCCAGAACGAACTGATGCGCCGCCTCGCCATCGAGGAGCGCCAGCGCCGCGAGGAGAAAATCGAGCAAGAGCGCAAAGAGGACGATATTCGCGAAACCATCGAGCAGGTGTTCGCCCCTCCTGCCGACATCCAGGCATTCCAGCTTGAGCTGGACGACTACGACGCCAAGACCGTTGACGCCCTGATGCAGAACGGGGTGCAACTCGACACCATGCGTTTCCGCATCAATGAAATGCTGGGACGGGCAGAGGTTCTGCCGGACGGTCGCCGCGTGTTCAAGACGATGGATGGAACCCAGGTGTTCGACGAGCATGGTCAGGCGTTATCGCCGAATATCGTCGATCCGAACAGCATCGACGACAAGAAGCCGAAATGGGAGGCTTTCAAGGCCGGGAACGACGATCTCGCTCGTCTGATGAGGGAGCGGGAACAGCTCCTGGGCTATCAGAACAAGCTCGACGAGGCCCGCGAGCGCCTGGACGGCGGAGAGATCACCCAGAAGGAACTCGACGCGCTGAAGGCCGACCTGAAGGACACCATGCCGGACGCCGTGCGTGAGAGGATGGGCCTCGACAAACCGAAGGCCGAGGCCACATTGGAGCGGGATGCGAAAGCCGCCCCGGCGCCTGACGAGATGGACCAGCTTATGCGCAGGACGGGATTGGGGCCGTCACCTATGGGCGGATGAGACCCCTCAGCTAAAAACATCCCATTCCTGTGGTTTCTTGACAATCATTGCAAAAATGGTATATTCTGACTATGAATTGGTCGGTCGAGTTTTTAAATGCGGAAGTGAAGGCTGAGCTGGAGGCGCTGCCGAAGGATATCATCGCCAGCTTCCTGCGCATCTCGCAACTGATCGAAGTGGGCGGCCTCCCGAACGTGCACGAGCCTTATGTGAAACACCTCGAAGGGCCGCTGTGGGAAATGCGGATGAAGGGCAAGGACGGCATTGCCCGCGCCGCCTACGTCACCGCGACCAGCCGCCGCGTCGTCGTGGTGCGGGTGTTCCCGAAAAAGACGCAGAAGACGCCGCGCCGCGAAATCGAACTGGCCCTGAAGAGGGCGAAGGAGGTCCTATGACCAGAACATCCATACCCGTGAGGGACGCCGCAAGGGAGTGGCTGAAAGACCCGGAAATCCGGGCGGAGTATGACGCGCTCGAAGAAGAATTCGCCCTTGCCGCCGCGCTCATCAAGGCCCGGTCGCAGGCCGACATGACGCAGGAAGAGGTCGCCAAGGCCATGGGCACGACGCAGGCCGTCGTCGCCCGGCTGGAGAGTGGGCGCACCATGCCGTCCACCCGGACGCTGGAGCGCTATGCCAAGGCCACCGGGACGAAGCTGCGGGTCAGCTTTGAGCCGGAGCGTAAGGCTGAATCTCCGGCGCATCGATAGGCTGCGAAGGTTCCGTCGTGCAGGAAAATCAATTTCTGTCAATGGTTTGGCTTTTGTGCAAAGCTTCTGCTTTCTGCACCGTGGCGCTTTGCGCGATTGGAAAGCGTCGTCCCACCTTGGTGAAGGGGCGTTTTTGAAGCCTCGATAATGAACGGGTTTCGGGCCTAGTTGAAGCCTCCACCTGCAGCATGTTATGTAAATATTCACTGGCAGGGCTGCGGGAGAAAATTGTGGACACGATCGAACAAATTCAAGAAGAATTAGACGATCTCAAAAATGTCGACGATGCAGAAGAAGACGTGTCTACGACAGGTGAATTATTCTCAATTTCATCTTTCGGGGTAGACTATCCTGTCGAGACGCTCGTTTCACGGATGGAGAAAAAGCTTTTTTACATCCCTCCGTTCCAACGCGCCTTCGTCTGGTCCCAAAATCAATGCTCCCGATTTATAGAATCCCTTCTTCTCGGCCTCCCAGTTCCCGGCATCTTCCTGTTTAAGGAAGCCGACTCCGGCAAGCACCTTGTTATTGATGGTCAGCAACGCCTCAAGTCGCTGCAATATTTCGCCGATGGCATTATAAACGGTAAAGAGTTTGGCTTAACCGGGCTTGAAACGAAGTTTGGCAGCCGGACGTACAAGACATTGGACGAAGCTGACCGCGCTCGTCTCGATGACGCGGTTATCCACGCCACAGTGTTCAAGCAGGACCTGCCCGAAGGTGAGATAAACAGCGTTTATGAAGTCTTTGAGCGGATCAACACTGGTGGAATCAAGCTCTCTCCACAGGAAATTCGGTCGTGCATCTGCCACGGAAACTTCAATGACTACTTGCATAGGCTCAACGATAATGCTGAGTGGCGTACACTGTACGGACCAAAAAGCAAACGCCTGAAGGATGTGGAACTCATCCTGCGATTCATGGCCTTTTACGAAAGGGGTGCTCACTACGAAAGCCCTATGAAGCACTTCCTGAATGATTATATGAAGGAAAAGCGTAACCTATCGGACTCTCAGTTGCAGCCACTGGGTGATATATTCGTTAAAACAGTAGGTTTTGTGACGAAGGCGCTGGGCATCCGAAGCTTCCGCCCTGATCGCTCCCTCAACACCGCAGTATTTGACTCCGTAACTTGCGCGCTGGCCCACCGCCTCGCAGTGAGGGCAGAGCCCCAAAGTTCATCTGCATTGTCAGCATATAACGCACTGTTGCAGAATGAGCGTTTTATCGAAGGCTACATACGATCGACTGCTGACGAGGAGAACGTTAAGAAGCGTATGGAGGAGGCTGAAAAGGCCTTCGCCAATATATGAAGCGGCAAGAGCTTCAGGCCGAATTTGACCGTTTAAAATACCAGATATCCTTCATCAAGGCGGGGGCAGGTAAAGATCGTGATGAGTTGATATCGCTATCTAGCCAGCAAATCTGCGTCTCTATCTGCGGAAGTCTAGAGCAAATGCTTAAGCGTATTTTTATTGAGTACGCTAAGCAACGGTCGAATAGCCGCATTTATCGGCCCATCGAGAAAATTTGTGAAAGCTACCAAAATCCCAAAACCACTAAGATTCTGGAGTTGGTCGGCTTGTTCGATGCGGACTTCGAATCCGAACTGAAGCGTCAATGGAGTGAGGAGCGTGACATCGAGAAGCAACATCTCGACAATATGGTGGACGACCGCATTACGATTGCTCACCGCAAAAAAGTCCACGTGGACGTATCGTCGACTAAGCTCCAGGATTATTTTAACGCATACAGCAGCTTGCTTGACAGGGTCTACTCCCATTTTCTAGGGTCGACGTGAAATGCGCGGCAAAATGCCGGGGCACGTCCTAGAACGGCATATCGTCATCGTCCGCATGATCGAGCGGGATTAGCGAGCGAAGATAGCCGTCCGCAATCTCGTCCATGGTCCTGGGGTGGTTGAACTGCGTCCCGTGCGCGGCGGCATAGGTCGCGATCACCCGGAACTCGGCCATATGCTCTTCGAGCCACTGCATCACCTCGTCAGAAATCTCGATTGTCGGCATGGTCCGCCTTCCTATGGCTGGATGTGTCGGCTGGTTCTGGACAGCCACGCATATTTGTCCGGCTTCTCGCGCGCATCGCGTAGGTAGCCGCTCAGCTCCGGGCGATCCCAAAACTCCGGCATCTCAACGACGAAGAACCCCGAATCCCGCGCATCGAGCAGACCATGTTCCCCGCCGGTCGCCCGTCGGATATCCTCGACCTGGAGCAGCGGGCGGGCCTGTTCGGACAGGCTGTCGCCGGAACCGTTCACCTGGTTCTGGTTGACGTTGAAGCCCCGCACCATGACCGAGGTTTTACCCGACCGGTGCTCGATCTCCCTTAGGGTGTCGCTGTCGGGAAGGCCGCGATAGAGCGTATGGGCCACGGCCTTGCGCCAGATGCGGGCGGTCTCTTTCCCGTAGCGGGTCTCGATCTGCGCATTGGCGTTCTGGAACACGCCGAGGAAGTTGATCCCGCCCTGCCGGTAGAGGGTGAGGATTTCGTGGAAGTTGGAGACATAGAGCTGGCCCCATTCCTCGCCGACGACGAGGGCGCGAAGCGGCCCATGCGCATCGGCGAAGCGCTCGATCACCGCCGCCGCCATCGCGCCGACAAAGGTGCGGCTGGCATCGGAGCGGGCCGAGCCGATGATGAACAGCGCCGTGCGCTCCTGCTTCATGTCGGCGGGATCGAAGGAATTGCGCTGGGTGATTTTGCGGCCTGCCGAACCCGGCTGGAATCCCTGCAAGCGTTCGAGGATGGTGGAGGAATAGGCGTTCCACTGATCCGTCGAGGCGGTGAGGCTGGCGATGATCCGGCACATGCCGGATTCCTCCTCCATGCGTCGGTCGCAGGCCCACATCATGAGGTCATCGGCGATCTCGACCGAGCTGCGCCCGAAGAAGTCCCATAGGCCGCCGACCGTGCAGGGCCATTGTTCGGACGGGTAGAGCGCGGTGATCTTGTTGTAGAGCGCGAAGCTGGTGCGCACGCCCTGGCCGATCCATTTATGCGCGGGGTTCGGATCGACCGGGACGAGATAGCTTGCGGCATCATAGGCGGCTTCCCAGACGATGGAGCGCAGTTCCGGGCGAGCGGCGACTTCCAGCAGTCTCGTGTTGAGGTTGTAACTTTCGGACGGGTAGCCGTAGAGCTGGCCGGGATTGATGAAGCGGACCTTGTAGCCCTGTCGTTCCAGCGTCTTCCACGACGCCCAGGCGAGTTCGGCATCCTTCGGGTCGGTGATGATCTTGCTGAGATGCGCGGTTCGGGGCGAGACGAGGTTCACACCGAGAAAGCGGGTGAATTTGCCCTTGCCCGCCTGCGCGTCGATGGCGACGGGTTCGGTGCCGTCATAGATCACCGGCTCGCACCGGAAGAAGCCCATTTCAATGCCACGTTTTATATGGCGATAGGCCGGAGCGAGCGCGTTCATAACAGCCCGGCCTTTCGCAGCGCGTCCTCATCGTCGAGCTGTGCATGGCCGAGCGAGCCGGACGGGTTGGCGTTGAGCATGGCCTGGAGCTGCGCGGCGGCCATGGCTTCCGCTCGCTGGCGGGCAATCCGCGCCTCGGCGGCGTCTTCCCAGGCAAGGCGCTGCTGGGCATGGGATTCGAACATCCAGAAGAACTGATAGATTTCCATCAGCTTGCCGAGGCTCATGTCCGCTCCTCCTCGTCATCCCAGCTCGCAAAGCGGAAGGGCGTGGGAGAGGCAGTCGGCAGGCTCCGGCGCTTGGGTGGCTCGACGGGCTGCGCCGGAAGGGTGATGGTCGGCGGGGCGGCGGGCGGGTTGTTCCGCGCCTCTTCGGCTTCCAGGATTGCGACGCCGATAGAGCCGAAGACATAGCCGCCGAAGATGAGATAGGGCCACATCGGGCCGGGAATCGGAAACTGGAACAGCACGGCGCAGAAGATGGTGAACACCGGCACCATCACCGCGCCGATCAGACCGCGAATGATGAAGGCGCGGGCGTCTCCGGGTTCGATGACCAGCTTGCCCAGAACCAGCCGTTCGTTCCAGGCGAGGAGGCTCAGGATCGACAGCACTACGGCGAGAAAACTCAGTACGGCGACAACGACGAAGCCGACCACGAAGACGAACAGGCCCATCATCCCGGCGATCATATAAAGGGTGGCGAACTCGTCCTTGGCATTCGAAGACGACATGACGAAACTCCATCAATGAGGGGAATGCCTATCGTTCGAGGCGCAGGCCGAGAGCGGCGCTGCGACCCTGCGTCTGGCGTGGCCCCGGATCGTGGCCACGGGAGAACTTCAGGAAGCGCCCGATCTCGCCGCGCAGCGCGGTCAGCTCTTCGGCCTGCTTCCCGCGCAGCTCTTTCACCTGCGATTGCAAGCCGGGGCGCTCAGTGAGATGGGAATCGATCAGCGATTGCCGCTGCCGGTCATGGCGTTCGGTGGTGTTCTTCGCCTCGGCCTCATTCTGCGAACGCACCTCCTGATATTTGCCGGTGATCCGGTGCCAGAGACCGCGAACGCCTTTCGGAAGTCGGGCAGCACGTTCACGCGTTTCCGCCTGCCATTCGGTCTTCTGGCGCAGAGCCAGCTCGATCCGCGCTTCTCGCTGGACCTTCACCATCTCCGTGCGGCGGCGTTCCAGCGCCTCGGCTTCCTCGCGGAATTTGGCGCGGGAGGTTTCGACATGGCGGCGCAGGGCGGGCGTCATCCGCTCGCCAATCTTCTTTTGCGTCGCCTCGACGCCGGGAAGATCGTCGCCCTCGCCGAGACGGGCGCGAACCTCTTTGGTCTTCACGTCGAGCAGGCGCGGCAAAGCCCGAACTTCGCCGTCATGATCGAGCACCACGAAGCCGCGCCGGTCGCCCTTGGCGAGGAACAGGCCGCGTTCCTCCAGGCTGCGCTCAAAAGACTTGCGGCTGTCGGAGCGCTTCCAGCAATACTGCACCACATGTTTCAGCAGGCGCGGATCGACGCCCTGCCGCTTGGCCTGCTGCCATTCGGCAAGGGTAAAGTTCGTGGGATCGCGCAGGGCGGAACCGAGCATTCCGCGTGGCATGTCCCAGCCGTGTTCGAGATAGAGATCGCGCGAGACCTCCATCAGCCGGTTCTTGAAGAACGGCAGCGTCTTCGCCGTCATGGTCTCCGCGTCGATGCGCGACCAGACGCAATGCGCATGACGGCGGCCTTCCTTCTCATGGAACACGACGGCGCGGGGCTGGCCCTCCAGGCCGAGCCGCTTCTCGATCCGGTCGATGGTGTTCTCGAACACATCCACCGGGACACGCTCGCCCTCCGGCGGGCTGAGGCTCAACGAGAACAGATATTTCTGGCACTTGGTGCCGCGACTGACCGCCTCGACCTCATGAAAGGCACTGGAGAGATCGTCGGCGACGAAGCCGCGCAGCTCATGCAGATCGACATGCTCATTATCGTCGGTACGCATAAGGTGGACGGCCAGATTCTGCCCGCCGCTGCGCTGAGAGCCTTTCAGGATCATGGCGCGGCCTCCGCAGGCTGGAGGCCAAGCGCGGTCATCAGCAGACGCCGCAGGGCGTGGATGTCATCCAGCGCGGAGCGCAGTTCGGCTTCCGTTTCCGGCGTCACCGCCAGCGAGCCGATATTGGCGGCATGGGCGAGCTGGTTCAGGTTCGAGGCGAGCCGCGACTGGCCCAGCAGCGCCAGCACCTTCGCCAGCGCCTCGCGATCCGCAATTGCCAAACCCGTCCGGCGCATCCGCACCGGCAGGGTCGTGCCAAGCGCCTTCGCCTTGATGTAGGAGCCGAGCGGTGCGCCCTTGGCCTCAATCAGAAGCCGGGCCTTCTCGGCTTCGGTCAGCCTCAGGCTGAACGGCGCGGGACGCTTTGCCTTCGGCGGCTTCCTGCGGGTTTCAGGCGAGGAGGAGGAGGGGTTGAAATCGTCGGTCAGGGACATGGTGGCACCTGCAAGTCACGAGACTTGCGGTGCTCAAGAGTGGTGTTCCATTTGGCCAGAACCTCGAACAGTTCGTTCGAAGTCGCGTCGTCAAGGCGCGCCAAATCTGCCATTTTCGCTACGCAGATACCGAAAACACCGCCAATAGCCGCCGGGACCCCGCCCGACCAAGAATCGGAAAATGGCCAGCAGATGAAAGGCGTAGTCCCGGCGGCTATCGGCGCGAAAAAGTTCGAATCGCTTCGGGTGGAATGGCGATGTTGACCCATCGGCGACGTTGGAAAAGCCCCGTTTCGGGCAATCATAGCTGACACCGGGAAAGTCTGCTCGACCTCTAAATCGTCCATCGCCGTCTTGGTCGGGATGATGGTCTTGAGCAGCACGCGTAATGTCCGCATGTCCACTGCCCATCGCCGAGTGCGTAAATCAGGCGCCGATCATGCCTTCTGGCACCACCTTGAAGGTCGCTTAAAAAGGAACGGCTGGTGGCAAGCACGCGAAGTTAATCGTCGAGCACCAGAAACAGTTCACCTCCAGAGCATCAGATAATCATCAGTAGATCATGGTTGCGGCCGTCGAGAGGGATGCGGGCGGATTTGTCGGGCGATGGGACGCATATTCCGTCCAGCACTGAATATGGTTCATCACTACTGCCCTTTCCGATAACCTGAACCTCGATCGTGCAGGCCGCTCTATCGAGCGTCACCGTTGCTGCGAAACCCGGCCATACCGAGGGGATGCAGGGGGCGACGACGAGGAAACCGCCCTCCCGGCGAATGCCGAGAATGCCCTCGACCCCGGCCCGGTGCATCCAGCCGGCCGAACCTGTGTACCAGGTCCAGCCGCCACGTCCGACATGGGGCGCAACGGAATAGATATCGGCCGCGACGACATAGGGCTCGACCTTGTAGCGTTCGGCTTCCTCCGGCGTGCGGGCATGGTTGATCGGGTTGAGCAGGACGAAGAGATCATGCGCCCTGTCGCCCGCGCCCAGCTTGGCGAAGGCGAGGACCGCCCACATGGCGGCGTGGCTGTATTGACCGCCATTCTCGCGCAGGCCCGGCGGGTAGCCCTTGATGTAGCCGGGGTCGAGCGGTGTGGTGTCGAAGGGCGGGGTGAACAGCAGGGCCAGCCCCTCGTCGCGGCGGATCAGATGCCGTTCGAGCGACGCCATGGCGGTGGCGGCGCGCAGGGCATCGGCGGCGCCCGACAGCACCGCCCAGGACTGCGCGATGGAATCGATGCGGCACTCGCCGCTGTCCTTGGAACCGAGCCAGGTTCCGTCGTCGAAGGTCGCCCGACGATACCACTCGCCATCCCAGGCCGAGCGCTCCAGTGCCCGCCGCACCGAGGCGGCATGCGCACGCCAGCGCCGGGCGCGTTCGGGATCGCGCGCTTCCGCCAGCGGTGCGAAGATGTCGATGGTGCGGATCAGCAGCCAGCCAAGCCAGACGCTCTCGCCCTTGCCGCCCTCGCCGACGCGATTCATGCCGTCGTTCCAGTCGCCGGTGCCCATCAGCGGCAGGCCATGCGCGCCGGTGAGCGAAAGTGCGTGCTCAAGGCCACGGGCGCAGTGCTCGAACAGCGAGGCTGTCTCGTCCGACGGCATCGGCTGGAAGAAATGCTCGTGTTCCTCCGGCCGCAATGGCGGCCCGTCGAGATACGGCACCATCTCGTCGAGGATCGCGGCGTCGCCGGAGCTTTCGATATAGGTTGCGGCGGCGAAGGCGAGCCACACATGATCGTCGGAGATGCGGGTGCGCACGCCCTGGCCCGATTGCGGCAGCCACCAATGCTGGACGTCGCCCTCGACGAATTGCCGCCCGGCGGCCCGCAGGAGATGGCCGCGCGTCTCCATCGGCAGTGCCAAAGTCAGCGCCATGCCGTCCTGCAACTGGTCGCGGAAGCCATAGGCGCCGCTCGCCTGGTAGAAGGCGGAGCGCGCGGTGATGCGACAGGCCAACGTCTGGTAGAGCAGCCAGCCATTCAACATGATGTCCATTGCCCGGTCCGGCGTCCTCACCTGGACGGTGCCGAGCACCGCGGTCCAGTGGTCGTTCACCGAGGCGAGGACGGCATCGAGGTCGGCCTGGCGATAGCGCTCGATCAGCGCCCGCACCTCCTCCACCGACCCGCATTGACCGATGAACGAGACGACCTCGACGGTCTCGCCGATGCCGAGCTCCACCACCGTCTGCAGGGCTGCGCACGGATCGAGGCCGGCGCCGGTCGCGCCGGACAGCGGCGCCGTGCTTGCAAGGCCGAGCGGTGACGCGGGTCCGCCATCGCGGCCGAGGAATTCGGTGCGATCCGCGGTCCACGCGTTCTGCCGTCCGGCGAGATCGGCGAAGGCGATGCGGGAGCCGAAGGTGGCGCTCCAGTGGTTGCGCGCCAGCATAACGCCGCTCTGCGTGTCGATCTCCGTGGTGACGAACGGGGCAGAGGCGCCGCGCGACGTGCCGAGCACCCACTCCATATAGGCGGTGACGGAGAGCCGCCGCGGCCGGCCGGACAGGTTGGTGAGTTTCAAGCGGGAAATCTTGATGGAATCGGCGGGCGGCACGAAATGCAGCAGGTCGAGCGCGATGCCGTTCGCCTCGTGCTCGAAGCGGCTGTAGCCGAAGCCATGCCGCGCGACATAGATGCCGTCGTCGCGGATCGGCCGTGCCGTCGGGCTCCACAGATCGCCGGTCACCTCGTCCCGCACATAGATCGCCTCGCCGACCGGATCGGCGACGGCGTCGTTGGACCATTGGGTGATCTGGTTCTCGCGACTATTGGCCGACCAACTGTAGCCGCCGCCCTCGGCCGAAATCTGGAAGCCGAAGCCGGCATTGGCGACCACGTTGATCCAGGGTGCGGGCGTTGTTCGGTCTTGCCCGAGGACGGTCACATACTCCCGCCCGTCCTTGTCGAACCCGCCGAGGCCGTTGAAGAATTCGAGGGCGGGTGGCTCGGGCGACGGCACGGGACCGTGCATCGAGGTCAAGTTGTGGTCACGGCGTCGGACAGCCGGAAGATTCGGCGCCCGGTGCACGCGAGCGAGCTGGTCGACGATGGCGCCGCGCCGCGCCGGCAACACCACGCGGGCAACCGACTGCACGAGCGCGCGCGACTCCACGCTCATGAGGTCGGCACGCAGCACATAGACCGCCCCCTGCGCCGGCTCTTCCCCGAGCAGCGGGCGCGATGCGTTGGTCCGCACCGCTGTCTCGATGGCGATCTGCAGATCCTGCACATAGGAGGAGGAACGCTCATTGATGATGACGAGATCGACGGCGAGGCGCTTCATCCGCCAATATTCATGGGCGCGCAGCAATTGGCGCACCTGGGCGATGTCCTCGATATCGTCGATCCGCAGCAGCACGATCGGCAGGTCGCCGGAGATGGAATGCTGCCAGAGGCCCGATTGCGGCCCGGCTCCGCGAAGGATCGTCTCGGAGGGCGACCTGAAACGTCCATCGGCATAGAGCAGGGGGGCGGCGAGCCGCTGGAAGTCGGCAGCTTCCTCCACATTCACGTCGAGGTGCCGAAGCTGAACCTGGGCCTGTGTCCATGCCAGGGTCTTGGCGCGGTCGAACGCACTGCGATCGTGATGCGTGTCGATGAGGTCAAGGAGTTCCGCCCGCGACGAGGCCACCACGGTCCAGAAGGCGACGCGTGCGACCTTGCCCGGTGCGATGCGCACGCTCTGGCGCAGCGAGAAGACCGGGTCCAGCACCGTGCCCACGGTGTTCGACAACCGGCCGCCCGACATGGCCGCGGCCGTGCCGACGCTGCACCCGCGGCCGATGAAGCGGGCGCGGTCAGTCTCGTATTGAGGGGCGGCCGCAACATCGCCTTCCACGACCGCGAAATGCGCTGCCCATATCTGCGGCTCGCCCGGCGTCCGCAGCCGTCGCGTGGCGAGGAGGGCGCCGAATTCCGGCAGATGCTCGGTCTCGACGAACATCTTGGCAAAGGCCGGGTGGGCATTGTCGGTGGCCGGCGTGGTCAGGACGAGCTCGGCATAGGATGTCAGCTCGATCTTCCGGGTCTGCCGCCCGCTATTGGTCAGTGAAACCCGTCGGACCTCGCCATTGTGCTCGCCGGAAACGATGACATCCATCGTCGTGGTCAGGCCGATATCGTGGCGGATGAACTCGGCGTGGTCCTCGCCGAACACGACGTCGCTTTCGCTGGCGCCGTCCGCCATCGGCTGGGTGGTGGCGGACCAGACGTTGCCCCTCCTGATGTCGCGAAGGAAGATGAACGAGCCCCAGTCGTCGCGGGTGGCGTCCTCGCGCCAGCGTGTCACCGCGACGTCGCGCCAGCGGCTGTAGCCGCCGCCGGATGCCGTCATCATGACGGCGTAGCTGCCATTGGAGAGCAGATGCGTGATCGGCGCACCGGCCGTGGGGGCGATCAGGCGGCGCACCGTTGCTCCTTCGCTGCGGGCGTCGACGGCAGCGGCCCGGACCTCCTCGGCGCGCGGACGGGCCACGACGACGTCGCGGGGCGAGCGCTCCTGCAGCAGCAGCTCGCTTGCCCGGATCATCGGCTCGCGATGGAAACGGGCACGCATCTCGCCACCCAGCAGCGTGTTGGCGATGGCGACGATGGTCATGCCCTGGTGATGGGCCATGAAGCTGCGGACGATGGCGACGTTTTCGTCTTCCGGAAGCCGGGAACGGGTGAAGTCGAGCGCCTCATAGAAGCCGTAGCGGCCCTGCGCCCCCAACTCGGCGAGGCGGGCATAATTCTGCCGCGCGCGCTCGGGATCCGCCATGCTGGCGAGGCCGGTCGCATAGGGCGCGACCACCACGTTCTCCGAGAGTCCGCGCTTGAGGCCGAGGCCCGGCACGCCGAAATTGGCGTACTGGTAGGTGAATTCGATGTCGCGCGCATTATAGGCGGACTCCGACATGCCCCACGGAACACCCAGCGACCGGGCATAGGATTGCTGCCGCTCGACCACCAGGCGGTTGGTCTGTTCGAGCACGCTGCCGGCCGGTGCACGCATCACCAGCGAGGGCATGAGATATTCGAACATCGATCCCGACCAGGAGATCAATGCCGAGCCGTTGCCGAGCGGCGTTGCGAGCCGCCCGAGCCGGAACCAGTGGCGGGTCGGTGCATCCCCCTTGGCGATGGCGAACAAGCTGGCGAGCCGCGCTTCGGACGCCAGCAAGTCGTAGCAGCTTGGGTCGAGGCCATCGTCTGCCAGAGAATAGCCGATGGAGAGCAGCTTCCGCTCGGGATCGAGCAGGAAAGCAAAGTCCATCTCCATCGCCATGGTCCGGGCCGTGTCCGCAAGCGCGGCCAGCCGCGCCCTCGTGGCGGCCGGCGCCGCCGGGGACTGGAGGCGGTCACGCTGGTGTTCGCTCACCGCCCTGCCGATCGCCTCGATCCAGTAGGCGATGTCCGTGGTGCCATCCCCACCTGTCGCCGGGACGATCTCCTGCGCAATCCTGTGGGCCCTGTCGGCGAGCCGCTTCAGAACGGGTGCCGTCGCTTCCAAGGTCTGTACGCCGTTCAACTGCGCGTCGATCTCGTCCAGGCACGCAGCCAGCGCCTGTCCCCGCGGACTGCCCGCCGTGGGCAGGGCCGCCATCGCCTCGCGCGCCAGTGCCAGCGCGTCGGCTATGCCCGTGTGTGCGTTCACGCCGACAGGGGCATCCGTCCATTCCTCGCAGGCATTGGCCAGCGTGATGAGATGGCCGGCGAGATTGCCGCTGTCGACGGAGGAGACATAGGCCGGCGGCAACGCGGCGAGGTCTTGCGTTCCGTACCAGTTGAAGAAGTGCCCGCGATAGCGGGGCAGCTGCCTCAAGCTGGCGAACGTCGCCTCCAGCCGCTCGATGGTCTCGAGCGTGCCGGTCCAGCCGAAGTCGCGGGCGGCGACCGCCGAGAGCAAATAGAGGCCGATATTGGTCGGCGAGGTTCGATGGGCGACGACCGGTTTCGGCTCCTCCTGGAAATTGTCCGGCGGCAGCATGTTCTCGGCCGGCGTGACGAAGACCTCGAAATAGCGCCATGTGCGCCGGGCGATCAGCCGCAGGGCGCGAGCGTCGGCATCCGCAAGATTGAGGCGCTGCGACACCTTGGGCGAACGGCTCGCCCATTGCGCCATGAGGGGCGCGCCGAGCCAGAGCAGGGCAAATGGCAGGACGAGCGGCCAGGACGACGGCGTCAGGACAAGCGCGCCTGCGGTCATCACAAGGGCCAGCAAGGTTCCGCTGGCCATCTGCCGATAAAAGCCGAGGACATCCAGCCGTGGGATTGCGGAGGACTTCGCGGCGGTCGTCCATTCCAGCAGATGGCATCGCGTCACGAGCAGACGCACCAGCGTGCGTATCACGGCGTCGCCCGCCCGCCACGCGTGATCGGCGAGAAAGACGAGCGACAGCAACGTCTGGGCGGCGGCGAGCCGCAATTCGGCTACCAGTCCAGCGAGGTGACTGCGCATCCGTATGTCGGGGTGGCGAGGAAACACCGAGGACGCGATCGGCAGGACGGCGGGAACCATGATCGTCATGATCATCAGCAAGGTGCCGACGAGCGCCGCCGGCATGGGCAACAGCCAGCACAGGCCCAGCCCCAGCAGGCTCAGCGGGGCCAGCGTGGAGCGGCGCAGATTGTCGAACATCTTCCAGCGGCCGACCGGCGTCAGTGCGCGCCGTCCCACTCCCGCGCCGCAAATCCATGGGAGCAGCTGCCAGTCGCCGCGCATCCAGCGATGCTGCCGCTTGGCGACGACGTCGTAGCGCGAGGGGAACTCCTCCACGACCTCGACGTCCGAGGCGAGGCCGGCGCGGGCGAACACGCCTTCGAAAAGGTCGTGGCTGAGCAGCGTGTTCTCCGGGATACGGCCGGCGAGAGACGCCTCGAAGGCATCGATGTCATAGATGCCCTTGCCGGTATAGGAGCCTTCGCCGAACAGGTCCTGATAGACGTCGGAGACCGCCGCGGCATAAGGGTCCATGCCGCCGCCGCCGGAAATGACCCGCTGATAGAACGAGCCCTCGCGGCCGATGGGAAGCGAGGGAGTGACGCGCGGCTGGAGAATGCCGTAGCCGCCGACCACCCGCTGCTCGACCGCCTCGAATTTCGGCCGGTTCAGCGGATGCGCCATCTTGCCGACCAGCCGGAGCGCGGCGTCGCGCGGCAGACGCGTATCGGCATCGAGCGTGATGACGTAGCGCACATCCGCCGGGACATGCGGGGCTCCACCACCGACAGACAGGAAGGAGGTGTCGTCCGCGCCGCGGAGCAGGCGGTTGAGTTCATGCAGCTTGCCGCGCTTGCGTTCCCATCCCATCCATTTGCCTTCTCCCGGGTTGAACCGGCGACGGCGGTGCAGCAGGAGAAAGCGTTCGCCTGCGGGCCCCGGACCGTATCGCTGGTTCAACCGCTCGATGCCTTGTGCGGCACGTTCCAGCAGCGGGGCATCGCTTGCCAGAACCTCACAATCGGCGTCGATACCATCCGACAGCAGGGCGAAGGTGAGATCGCCGCCGGCCCCGGAGAGGAAGTGAACCTCGAGCCTGTCGATCTGCTCTTGCAGGTCGGCTTCGCTGGTGAGCAGCATCGGCACGGCGACGAGGGTGCGCAGTGAGCTTGGAACGCCGTCCGCGAGCTCGAGACCGGGCAAGATGGCGGCGCCGAACATCCATGCTACGCCCCGGTTCACCAGGGCGGTCGCCACCTCGCTTGCCGGGACGAAGCCGACGAGGGCGAAGGCGGCCAGCCATCCCCCGGAGAGACCGGCCGCGGAGAGCGCCCAAAGCGCCAGCGCGATAAGACAGAGCATGATGGCGAGGATGGCGCTGACATATCCGCCAATGCCGAGGCGAACGCTGGCGCGGCTGAGGCGCAGCCGAGGTGGCGGGCGGAAGTGAATGATCTGTTCGAACGCGCGACGCCCTTCGGCGATGAGATGGTAGCCGGGATCCTCTATGGGGTCGGCGTCCGCATGCTTCGGTGCCGGAGACGCCGCCATCGCCGCGGCCTCCAATGCGCGCCCGGCGATGTCAAACTCCGACAGTTCGGAGCCGCGGGCGAGTTGCTCGATCGCGCTTCGGTAGAGATTGCGTGTAGGGAAATCCATCAAGGCGAAGGCACTGCCGGCCCGCAGCCGGTCGTCGACCAAGCTGACGCTCTCGAAGAGGTCGGCCCAATCGATGTCGGAGATCAGCCGCATGCTGGTGATGACGTTTCGCACGCTGACATTAGAAGCGCCGAGCCGCTGCTGAGCATGCTGGACCACTCCGTCGACCGAGGCGCCTTGGGCTTCCAGCCGTGCCTCCAGCCACCCCAGTGCCGGCGTCGTCCGCGGGTCCTGGTCCCTGAGACGCTTGACCAGCTGAGCGGCGAAGACCTCATCCAGCGGCCCCGGCGCGCGGGTCAGGATATCCGCTTCGAGCGCGGAACGAGCTTCGCCCGAGGCGAAAAGCCGGTCGGCCAGCAGGTCGGCCTCCCGGCGCGACCGGCGCCCTGCGGTGATCTGATCGGCGAGCCGGCGTAGGTTCTCGATGAGCACGATGCGCAGCGTGATCGCCACCGCCCACAGCTCGCCGATCGTCAATGGCTGGACCTGCTGATAGGCAGCGATGAAGCGGCGCAGCACCTCGGGATCGAAATGGCTGTCAGTGTGGGCGACATAGGCCCAGGCAAGGCCCAGCACCCGCGGGTAACCGGCGAACGGCCCTTCGGCGAGCTTCGGCAATTGCCGGTAATAGCCGGGCGGCAGGTCGTCACGGATCTCGCGGATCTGCTCTTCGACAAGATGATAATTGTCGAGCAGCCATTCGGCGGCGGGCACCACGGTCCGCCCTGCTTCTGCATCGGCGGCCGTCGCACGATAGGCGACGAGCAGGACGCCGGCATTGCTTTTCAGGCGGGCATGCAGGGAAGGGACGGGTGGCGGCCGCGATGTGGTCGGTTGAGCCGCAGCCAAGCTTCGGGCGTGCTGCTCCACCCGCTCGGCACCGAACAGTTCCTCGCGGATGGGCGAGGTATCGTTCCAGACGGAGCCCCGCCATGCGCGGCTCCGCGATAGTGAGAAATGCGATTCATAGCGACGACGAAGATCAGCGATCGGATTCATAGATGCCTACCGGTCCGGAATAGCGCGAGAGGCATGGCGCAGACAGCGATCGAGGTGCCAGATGCAGGTCCGGCCGCGGCTTGCCGGCTACGCTCGTACAACGCGCGGATGAAGTGGGCGGGGCGGAGGCCGATCCGATCCAACGGGCCGAGAGATGCGCCATCCGGATCCGTGGTGCCAGTCGGCTGCCGCCGGCAATTCGCCGATCACATCGACATGCGCGGCGCCACCGTCCGCCGACATCCGTCGCTCGGAGAAGCGAAGGCCGAGCAAACGGCCGTCCGTGGTCTGCAAGCACAGATCTGCGCGGCCGAACACCACCTTCAGCACCGATGCCGGGAGGCGGATTTCGCCGCAACTCGTCACCTGGCCGGCCTTCGACAGATAGCCATCGAAATCATATTGCATCGGACCGACCGCCGCATTCCCGCACAGAAGAAGGCCGGTTCCGCGCAGTCCGCCGAGATAGTCCACGCCATGTCCCCCTTTCAGGTGCGAGGTCACGTTTTGAGGTCGGCTTCGAGCGCCCTCGCCAATTCCCCGGAGCTGACCGCGAAAACTTGGCTGGAGGTGCCGACGACGGAGATGGCGGGCGTATGCAGCATCGTCGCGGAACGCTGATAGGCGAGGAAGGAAATGCCCGGAATCTCCTCCTCGTCGATCACCAGCCGGTAAATGCCGGCGGGCTGTAAATGCTCAAGCACGCTCAGCCTGAACGGATGCCTGAACGTGACCGTGGTTTCCTTGGTTCGGATGGTCATGGCAGCACCTCAGTCTTTCTTCTTAGGCAGTCCGATCGGGGCGGACATCCCCTTGACAAGAGCGGGGGCGGCTTCAGGTTCCTCTTTCTTCTTCGGCTTCTTGGTTTCCCGATTGCCGCCAAGCTGACTCTTGGCCAGGATCATTTCCCTTCATGTTGCGGTGATGGGTGTCCGGCGACACGAAAAACCCCGCGACCTCGAGGAGGCGCGGGGCTTACAGGCGCCGGGCGCCTCGGATCTGCATCGCTCTCTAGGTCGCCAGTACATCCGTGGTCGACCGGAACGCGATGACACTGTCGGCGGGCCCTGAAGTCCGGCGCCACCGACGTCATGCAATCAACTCAGCGACTGGAGCTTGTCGGCCGTCATCTTGCCGCTTCTCTGGTCCGGGATAAGCTCGAAGCCCACCTTCTGACCTTCGCGCAGGTCACTCAGACCGGCACGCTCCACGGCACTGATGTGAACGAACGCATCGCTGCCGCCGTCATCCGGCGCAATGAATCCAAAGCCTTTCTGGGCGTTGAACCATTTTACGGTTCCCGTGGTCATGGGAAACCCTTTCGTAAGTGTAATTCTAGCTTGCCTGCAAAGGCGCAGGCCGTCGAAATCGCATTTTCAGGAAAAGAGAACATAATAATGCGGAACTAAATCCCACGAGATAGATGTTCATCTTGCCGTTTATCGACCAAATTAATATGTGCCTTGGATGGAAATATTACAAGGACTATGAATTTTTAAGGGGTCGAAATCCAGAATTCCAAACTTGGACCCAAAACAAGCATGGTTCGAGTCCATTCAGAACTGGCAGCCGGAATTCCTGTCAACCGCCGTTCTCGTCGTGCTGTCGATCTTCCTGCGCTATCAGGGCCCGTCGGAATCCAAGCCCGCCTCCGCGGCCAATTCGCAAACCGGCGATTGAACTGACGCCGCAACACTGACACCTGGCGTGAACGCAGCGCGGCGCAAAGTAAGATGATGGAACTCAACGCATCAGCCCGGCAGCGCGAAGGGCGTCCTCAATGATCTTCTTCACGCCGGATGCATCGGATGGCGACGGCCTCAGACCCGCACACCTCATGGAGTGCTCCGACGCCGCCTTGTTGGCGCCGTAGGCCTCGGCTGTCGGCGGTGCCAAGGCAGGCCGCTTGCCTTGCGCTGGCGTCGACGCCTGAGTTGCGTGCGCTCGCTCCCGTACAGGCGCAATTCCCCAAAATTGCGCAATCTCTCGCGTGGACGAGATGCCGACATCCAGCATGTAGGGGCCGGAAACGCCGAGATCATCGCCCAGCGGCGTGCCATGTCCCATCGCGGCAACCGTGTTCAATTCGATCACCGGCTCGCCTACGGCATTGCACCAGATGCGTTTTGCGTGAGCCCCCAGCACCTCCGACTGCGTCGGCTGCTCATCGAGTTGGTGAACGTTGCGCCATTGCGCGGCGATATCCTCAGCGTTGGAAGGAGCGACCGTGTGATCAGCCGATCCCTGCCAGATGGCGATTTTGGGCCAGGGACCTGCATGGGCGGAGGCCTCGCGCAGAAGCTCCCAAAGCTCCTCGTCGGACGCCGTGCCGTGACCGCGCATGCAGTCGAACGCTTCCGGCACCGTAGTGGCACGGCCATAGGCGAGGCCGGCGATGATCGCGCCACCGGCGAAGACTTCCGGGTAGGTCGCAAGCATGACGGAGGCCATCGCACCGCCGGCTGAGAGGCCGGTAACGAAGACCCTGTTTCGATCGAGGCCATGGGCAACCATCATCGCCTCGATCATCTGGCGAATGGAGAGCGCCTCACCGGCATTGCGCCTGGCATCGCCCGGCCGAAACCAGTTGAAGCACAGATTTGGATTGTTGCCGTGATGCTGTTCCGGATAAAGCAGGGCGAATCCGGCCTGATCGGCAAGTTGCGACCAGCCTGCACAATGATCGTATCCGGCTGCGTTCTGGGTGCAGCCATGCAGCACAACCACCAGCGGGGCACCTTCGGAAAGATTTGCCGGCAGGTAGAACCGCGACTTCAACCCACCCGGATTCGATCCAAAATCGCCGAGCGACGAAAGTCTATCGGGCGAACCGAGATTTGGGAAATGTGCCCCGTGGCGCCCGCGAAACACAGTGAGACAGGCGATCGTATCCGACATTGTCCGCAATGGAGGCATCCTTGTTGTGGCGCCCGGAGAATGGACGGCATGTGCTTAACGCACTTGCAGCGAAATCGTTGCTGCATTGCACAATAACAAGGGGGGCTGTTCGGAACATGCGGAAATCGGCCGGCCTTGTAGCCGGCCGAGGTGCCTGTTCTCAGTCGCGATCGCTGAGGAAGAGGGTTTGTTCATCATCGCGCTGTCAGCCCCCAAGGGCGGAGGCGACGTAGGCAATGAGGTACAGCGATGGCGTCGACGGCTGGCGTCAGGCCCTAGAACGGGCTGCCCGGTCGGCATTCCTACGCGGAGGCAACGACCGAGACTGGTTGCCGAGCATCGATTTCTTCCTGCAGGCCAAGAGCTTCACCAAACTGATGGAGGGTGCCTATGACGACGGCGGTGGCAATCGCGCGGCAGGACGGCCGGCTGGACGCGGCGACGCTGTGCTTGCCGGAATGGCCGGCTCGCGGAACGCCGCCTCGCAGAGCAGCCAGTCGGCCCC
Organism: Ancylobacter sp. GW821-FHT10E12; assembly: GCF_058809335.1. Lineage (NCBI taxonomy): Bacteria > Pseudomonadati > Pseudomonadota > Alphaproteobacteria > Hyphomicrobiales > Xanthobacteraceae > Ancylobacter > Ancylobacter sp. GW821-FHT10E12. The sequence goes on from NZ_JBXASN010000008.1 coordinate 108,138, forward strand.
GACGATTCCGGCGAACCTTTCCTTGACAACGGATGATCTAAAGTCCGGGCAGGCCGACACCTATTCCTGCGCACGACGTCATCCTGCGGCTGGAGGGCCGGCAGCGAGAGCTTGAAGACATGATCCTGCGGGGCGGTGGACGAATGTTGCTCCGCCCTGAGGCTCGTGTATTGTGTGGACGGAGCCGATCCGGTTGTGCTCGAACTTCCGGCCGGGTGCGTCATGTCAATCTCGGGTACGATGACGTAATGAGCAACGTCCCGGCGCGCGCATATCGGCCGCGTGATCCTCATGGACGGACAGGAGACAGGCCAGAGCGATCGGCTGTTGACTGGTCAGCGCAATCTCACAGCCGCAACGGATCAGGATGCAAAGGTCTCGGCGAATATTGACCGCCTACCGGAAATCGGCGGCGGTCAGGATGTAAGAGGTGCGGCGACCGTTCGAATAGGCCCTAGACGCGGCGCGATAAATGGATGCGCGAAAGGCATCGAAAGCGGAAAGGCACTTCGTTTCCAGTGTTTCCGACATGGGTAATTCGGTGGTCGACTTCACCAGCGCGTCGATCTCGACGAAGAACGGAACCTCGAACATACCGTCATATCCGGTGAACCGGACGACGTTGCGCGTGCCGTCGAAGCTGCGGCTCGGGTTCGGAAAAGCCAGTGTCATGACTGCCATGCCACGGTTTCAGACAAACCCGTCCAGCCGTCAGTTGCCATTCTGGCATCGTGGCGTTTCATGCCGCGAGGAAGCGAGAAATTGGCGCCGCGCGTGACGCTCGACCGGCTGAGGTCCATCCGCGTCGAACCATGTGCCCGCGCCGGAAAATCCATGACGACATGATGGACATGTCGGAAACGATACAACGGGTTGTCGCGGCCGCGCTCATCGTCGGTGGAGGCACGGCCGGGCGCGCCGCCTTCATTTTCCCAGATGTCGATCGAAATGGCCTTCCGGCTCCGTACGGCTTTATTGCTATGGTCGTTCATGGCGATGGCTTTCTTTATTGCCCGAGGCCGATGTCGAGCATGCAGGAGTAGAGCGTCCTGCCGTTCGCGTCAGTGATCGTCAGTGCGTCCGGTCGCTGCGGCATGTCGAGGGTTTGCGCCAGCGCCAGCGCCAACTCGATCGCAGCATCGAGATCAACCGCTTCCTCCATCTCGCACCCGACGACCGCGTGCGCGTCGTCCTGCTGCCGGGTGCGATAGAATTCGATCACAATCTTCATCGATATCCGTTTCTCGGCATGTCGGCTGTCAGCTCCGTGCCTTGCCACGCGGTGCAACGGCTGTAGCTGCCAGCTTCATTTGCGTCTCGAACCGACCGTCGGACTTGGAAGCAGCCATTTCCTTCTTCGGCTTCCGGATCTCGCGGCTGCTGCGCTTCTGTCCCTTAGCCATGGCTGAAGGTCTGTTCGAGAAGCGCGGCGCCCTCGCCCAGCTTCGCGGGAGCGACCGGCTGCAGGTTGTCTTCCGTCGTCACCCGCTCGTAGTGCTCGTTCTCATTGTGGATGCGGTACTGCAGCGCGTTTCCGTAAGGCGGCAGCGTGGCTGTGATGCGGTAGATGTCCCCGTATTTCGAAGGATGCATGCCGAATCCGCCCTTCAGCTGAACGGACTGCCCGATTGCGAAGAGATGAGTTTCGCTGTCGCGCCGGGCCGGAGGAGTGCTGCGAAGCGGAGTGGTCGCGGTCATATTGCTTGTGGTCCTTTTCAAGGGTGGTTTGGCAGGCCGCCAGATTGTTCGGCGGCAGCGTCTGTATTGAACGCCCCAGGGCGAACGCCGCCGGGTACCCGGATGGAAAGACGGCGCTTTGCACAGTGGAACAGGGGGTACGTAAATATCCGTTATGTCCCTGGCATCGCTCGATTCGAAACGGTGCTCGATGCTGCCAGTACATCCGTGGTCAGCGCAGGGCTCATCCAGATTCGAACAACCCAACATGCGCCCAAAAGGCGTCACGCATTCGCTGTCGAGAACTTGGTGATGTTTGGCGGGTTCAGGTCTCTGACACCGCGAAAGCCAACTCGGCCAAATCAACGAGTTCTATCGATACGCCTAAACCGCGATTCAAGCAAGCCGAACCCTCTGCGGGAAACAATCCGGATCGCCAAATTCTCGGACATTAAAATAAAACGAGTGAAAATTCGTCCTTAGGCTGTCTGACTCGGGAAAAAATTCAATTGATCGCGAGAGAAATTCACGTCGAATATTTTTCAAATATTTCGTGATCGATGAATTATAATTTTGGCACTCCTATCCCTAGAGTGCCAAAGGCGCTATATAGATCCTGCGGTCGCCCTGTAGGCAGGCCGCGGAAAGAACCCAATGACATTTCGACCCCTCCACGACCGCGTCGTCATACGGCGTGCGGAAGGCGATCTGCTATCCAAGGGCGGGATCATCATTCCCGACACGGCGAAGGAGAAGCCCTCGCAGGGCGAAGTCGTCGCCGTCGGTCCCGGCACACGCGATGAAAGCGGCAAGCTGGCCCCGCTCGACGTGGCGGCTGGAGACCTCATCCTGTTCGGGAAATGGTCCGGCACCGAGGTGAAGATAGACGGCGAAGATCTCCTGATCATGAAGGAAGCCGACATCCTGGGCATCGTCGAGAAGACCGAAGCGGCCACCAAGAAGGCCGCCTGACCGGTCGATTTCCGATCCCACTCCCCGAGACCGAACTGGACGAACATCATGTCTGCCAAGGAAATCAGATTTTCCACCGACGCCCGCAACCGCATGCTGCGCGGCGTCGAATTGCTCAACAACGCCGTCAAGGTGACGTTGGGCCCGAAGGGCCGCAACGTCATCATCGACAAGTCCTATGGCGCGCCGCGCATCACCAAGGACGGCGTCACCGTCGCTAAGGAGATCGAGCTTGAGGACAAGTTCGAGAACATGGGCGCGCAGATGGTGCGCGAGGTCGCCTCCAAGACCAACGACCTCGCCGGTGACGGCACCACGACGGCAACCGTGCTTGCCGCCTCTATCCTGCGCGAAGGCGCCAAGCTGGTCGCCGCCGGGATGAACCCGATGGACCTCAAGCGCGGCATCGATCTCGGCGTGGCTGAGGTCGTCAAGGAAATCCGGGCCCGCGCCCGGAAAGTCGGATCCTCGGCCGAGATCGCCCAGGTCGGCACCATTGCCGCCAATGGCGATGCCGCCGTTGGCGAGATGATCGCCAGGGCGATGGACAAGGTCGGCAAGGAGGGCGTCATCACCGTCGAGGAAGCCAAGACCGCCGAGACCGAGCTCGACGTCGTCGAAGGCATGCAGTTCGACCGCGGCTACCTCTCCCCTTATTTCATCACCAACACCGAGAAGATGCGCGTGGAGCTGGAGGACCCCTACGTCCTCATCCACGAGAAGAAGCTCGGCAATCTGCAGGGGCTGCTGCCGATCCTCGAAGCCGTGGTGCAGACCGGCAGGCCGTTGCTGGTCATCTCCGAGGATGTCGAGGGCGAGGCGCTGGCCACGCTGGTCGTCAACAAGCTGCGCGGCGGCCTGAAGGTCGCGGCGGTGAAGGCGCCCGGCTTCGGCGATCGCCGCAAGGCCGTGCTGGAGGACATCGCGGTTCTCACGGCCGGCCAGGTGATCTCCGAGGATCTCGGCATCAAGCTCGAGAATGTCACCATCGACATGCTCGGCCGGGCCAAGCGCGTACTGATCGAGAAGGAGACGACGACGATCATCGACGGCGCCGGCAAGAAGAAGAACATCGAGGCTCGCATCGCCCAGCTCAAGACGCAGGTCGAGGAGACCACCTCGGAGTACGACAAGGAAAAGCTGCAGGAACGGCTGGCGAAGCTGGCCGGCGGCGTCGCGGTGATCCGGGTCGGCGGCGCCACCGAGATCGAGGTGAAGGAGAAGAAAGACCGCATCGACGATGCGCTGAACGCGACCCGCGCCGCAGTCGAGGAAGGCATCGTGCCGGGCGGCGGGGTGGCACTGCTGCGCGCAAGGTCGACCCTGAAATCGCTGACGGGCGCCAATGCCGACGTGACGGCCGGCATCCTGATCGTGCTCAGGGCACTTGAGGCGCCGATCCGGCAGATCGCCGAGAACGCTGGCGTGGAAGGCTCGATCGTGGTGGGCAAGCTCACCGACGGCAAGGATCACAATCAGGGCTTCGACGCGCAGACGGAGACCTATGTCGACATGATCAAGGCCGGCATCGTCGATCCCGCCAAGGTCGTACGCACCGCCTTGCAGGACGCCGGCTCGATCGCCGCGCTGCTGATTACCGCCGAAGCGATGATCGTCGATATTCCCGCCAAGGAAACCGCGGCGCCGGTCGGCAATGGCGGCATGGGATACTGAGCGCAGTGCCTGAATCGCTCGGCCGCGGCACGGCCGGGCGGCGGAATTCCACCATCAATCGACAAGGGAGACTTCCAATGGCCATGCAAAGCAGCGGCAGGACATCGATCGGCCAGCGTTTCGAGAACTACAAGCCCTCCAAGGCAATCCTCGTCTGGGCCTGCCTCGCCACCGCGACCGCCACGATGATCGTCGGATTCAACTGGGGCGGCTGGGTGACCGGCGGCACGTCACGCGCGGTCGCTGCCACGGCGGGTGATGTCGCGCGTGGAGAACTGGCCTCCGCCATCTGCGTCCAGCGGTTCAACGCCGCGTCGGACGCGCCTGCGAAGCTCGCCGAGTTCAAGGCGATCCCCGACAACTACAAGAAACGTCAGTTCATCGAGGCTGGCGGCTGGGCGACCATGCCCGGCCAGACGTCGCCCGATCGTCGTGGTGTCGAAGGCTGCACGACGGTTCTTGCGACCTGATTGGCTCAGGCCGGGCAGCGTATCGTCAGGGAGGCATTCGATCTCGCCCTCAGGGTCGGCCGACCGGGTTTTCACTGGGAAATCCGCCGCTGGCCCTTTGCAGGCTCCAGCGCCTCTCGTCGGGTTGGTGGAGAGCCTGCAGGCGGATTTCCCCGCCTCTTTAGATGCGAGGCCGCGCTTGGGCCGCACGTGCGGCCTTCATGAGGTGCTGCGAACAGATATCGAGCTTCTGGAAGACGGGTGATCCGGTCATCGCGGCGAGTGAAAGGCCGAGTCAGGGAACGTCCTCGACGTTGTCCATGTTTAGGTCAACAACATTCTGGCTGGCCATCCGAGAATGTCGGCTCCCAGCCGCCTTACCAACTTCCGCTTCTGGCGCGAGGCGGCTGCCGCGTCCGTGCGGACTGGACCCTAAGCGGACTCTCGCTCTCACGTGGTGCCGTCGTCGATCGCGTCCTCGTCGTCGATCGACAGAAAGACGAAGCGGCAATGCTTCCACGCTTGCGAGAGCTGATCTCATTGCAGCGTGGATGACTCACTGTCAGGGCTTCACAAAGCGGTAGGCAAAGCGATCAGTCTCGCCCTTGATCGAGGGATCGAACACCTTGACCGAGTGCGGATCATCCTTGTTCGCGAGCATGGTGCTTTCCGCGTCGAGTACGAAGCCGGCCGCCTCCACCTCCCGGCGGACGGAGGCTGGGTCGATCCGATGCAGCGACTGGGTGTCACTCGTGCCCGCCCCCGCGGCGGCGGCGTGATCGACGATGACGTAGAACCCACCGGGCTTCAACCGTTCGTGGACGGCTCGATTGAAGTCGGCCGCCGTCGCGCCCCTGGTCTGGATCAGCGCGGTGGGGAGATCGTGGTAGAACAGGTGCAGCCACAGAACATCCGCTGGCTGCGTGACCTCCGGCATCGCCACGAGGTCCGCCGAGACGGCTGTGACGTTCTCCCGGCCCGGCTCCTTCGCAAGCGTTCTCATGAGGCCGACCGGATCGTTCTTGAAGTGGGCGACTTCGGCCGGCACGAAACTGTAGACCCGCCCCTCCGGTCCGACGATGTCGGAGAACAGGCGCGTCCAGTCGCCGTCGCCCGGGTACACGTCGATCACGGTGGAGCCCGCATCGATGCGCGCGAACCGGATCAACTCGGATAGCTTGGATTGGTCGTACATGGCGATCTTCCTTGCGGTTGGGCATTCGACGAACGGGCGGGATGCGAGGAGCTATCCGCGGCTGACCGACCGTTTACCCCGACCCGATGACCGCTGATGGCGAGCATTACGCCGGCCCGGACGCGTCCACATGTGCGGCCCGCGCCAGTGCCTGCGTGTCGATGTACTCCCGGATGCTCGTCACTCTGTCGCCCCGGACGGTAATGGCGAAGACCCAGTCGTCCTTGAACGGCTTGTTCGTGGCCTTGATTTTCCCCGTAGCGACGCCGACGACCAGGACCCGGTCTCTCTGCGCGACGAACTCCTTGGGTTCCGCGGACGTTTCTATCGACCTGGATGCCGTCTCGAGCAAATCCGCCAGCCCGGCGTGCCCGTGGTGTGTGCCGGCCAGAGGCCAGTCCTCGCCCGGAATGACCCACTCGATGTCCTCAGTGACCAGCGCCAGCAGACCCTCCCTGTCGCCGCGGCCGATCGCGGCGAAGAAGTCCTTCACGGTCTGCACGTTCTTCTCGGTGCTCACAGGAATTTCCTCCATGTCGGCCGGATCGGATCGCGTTCGACCCGATCGCAAGCGCCGCGTCCATCAGTCGAACTTGACCAGGTGCTGAAAGATCAGCCGGCCCCAGCCTTTTCCGCGCGCCTGGACCAGCAGCCCGCCTTCCGAAAGCCCGCCAAGTTTGATCGGGGCGAAACCGAGCTTTTCTGCAAGCGCAGCAATCTCCTCTGCAGCGCCATCATCGTCGCTCGCCAGGAACACGACCCTCCTGCCCCCATGTTCAGCCGGATCGTGGTCAAGGACCTCGGCGATCAAATGATTGAAGCCCTTGACCAGTCGTCCACCCGTGAAGGCCTGCGCGATGAACCTGGAAGAAGGCTGCCCTCCCAGTTGCTCAGGCGGTACGCCGTAGGCGTTGGTCACATCAACGACGATCTTCCCCTGCCAGCCGGGCAGCGCTTTTGCGACCTCCGGGTGCTGCTCGAAACGGACAGCCAAAAAGATGATGTCCGCCTTGACCGCGTCCGCCAGTGTCTTGGCAATGACCTTGGGCCCGATCGCCGCCGCATCCGATGCAAAGCTTTCGGGGTCGCGCGTGGTGGCGACGGATACTTCGAGCCCCTTGCGGGCAAACGCCTTCGCAAGAGCGTGGCCGATCTTGCCGAAGCCGATGATTGCATAGCTCATAATGCTTCTCCGATCCTGTGTGAACGCTGGGTCAGACCTGCGCCATGCCGCCATCGACCGCCAGATCCATGCCGGTGATGTAAGAACCTTCATCGGAAGCGAGGAAGGTGACGGCAGCCGCGATTTCCTCCGGCTTGCCTCTGCGACCCATTGGGATCTGCGTGGTGAATTGTGCGACCGCTTGCTCGACGTGTTCAGCGGTAAGGCCCGACGTCGTCGCCAAGGCCGGGGTATCGATTGCGCCGGGGCTCATACAATTCACGCGGATTTTGCGGTCTTTCAGCTCCAGCGTCCAAGCGCGCGCAAAGTTGCGCACAGCAGCCTTGCTCGCGGCGTAGGCGCTAAACCCGGGAAGCCCCAACACGTTCGACACTGAAGAGGTCAGGATGATCGAACCGCCGTCTTTGAAGAGAGGAAGGGCCTTCTGCACCGTAAAGAACAGACCTTTCACGTTCACATCGAAGGTCTGGTCAAAATGGGCCTCGGTCGCGACCGCGAGCGGTGCGATTGTCCCTGCACCGGCGTTTGCGAAGAGAATGTCGATGTGACCATGTTTCTCTTTCACGACGGCATAGAGATGGTCCAGATCCTCCAGGCGCGACACGTCGCCGACGACCGTCGTAACGTTTCTGGTAATGAAGGCTGCGGCCTCCGTCAGCTCTTTCTCTCTTCGCCCGGTGATCACGACATGCGCACCTTCTTCCACGAAGCGCCTGGCTGTGGCCAAGCCGATCCCGCTGCTTCCGCCCGTGATGACTGCGATTTTACCTTCGAGTGCTTTCATGATCTTTTGTCCTTGGCTGTGTGAGCTTGGCTTGGGGCCGCGCCGGGGTCAGAGTTGCGCCAGGCCGCCGTCGACGGCGACCTCGCTGGCAGTCATGAAGCTGCTGTCCGACGAGGCGAGAAAGGCGGCTGCCGCCGCGATCTCCGCCGGATCGGCCATGCGCTGCAGCGGAGTCATCGCGCCGTAAGCCTTCTGGCCCTCCTCACCGAGGGCTTCCTTCGCGAGGTCGGTCGCCGTCGCCCCCGGCGACAGCACGTTGACCCGGATGCCGGTGCCCTTCAGGTCCTCTGCCCAGGTCCGCGCGAGGTTGCGCACTGCCGCCTTGCTCGCGCTGTACGCAGTGAAACCCGGTGCGCCCGTGGTGCCGGCGCTCGATCCGGTCAGGATGATCGATCCGCCCGCGCCCATCAGCGGCAACGCCTTCTGGATCGTGAAGATCGTCCCCTTCACATTGGTGTCGAAGGTCTCATCGATGTGCGCGGCGGTGATCTTGCCGAGCGGAAGCGGGCTTCCTGTCCCGGCATTGGCGAAGACGATGTCGAGGCTCCCGCGCTCGGCCTTGACCGCCGCATAGAGATGGTCGAGGTCGGCCTCATCGGAGACCGAGCCCTTCACCGCACGGGCATTCGGCCCAAGCTCGGCCACAGCCGCGTCGAGAGCGTCCTGCCGGCGGCCGAAGATGAAGACGAACGCGCCCTCCTCGATGAAGCGCTTCGCTGAGGCGAGGCCGATGCCGGTGGCGCCGCCCGTGATGACGGCGGTCTTTCCATTCAATCTGGTCATGTCGTGCAGTCCTTCCATCGCCGTCCCGGGTCTTTGGCTGGACGGAGAGGTCCTCCGAGGGTCTCGATGTGGGTTCGCAGGAGGCAGGCGGCGAGTGCGGAATCGCGCACATCGGTGGTGCGAAAACGATCCGGGTAGATGGCCGAACGCTGCGACGATCGCGCGCGTTCCGGCTCAGCGTGCTAAAATGGGCTTGGAAAGCCGTGCCACGCGGCGCGGGAATGCACCATGATCGACTGGGATGACGTTCGCTATTTTCTTGCCGCCGCGCGCGGCGGCTCGGTGCGGGCTGCCGCCAAACGTCTCGCAGTGAATCACGCGACGGTGTTGCGACGCATCGCCCAGCTTGAGGACCGCCTCGGGGCCCAGATGTTCGAAAAGCAGCCTTCGGGCTACCGCCTGACGGCTGTGGGAGAGGAGGTCCTCGAGTTCGCGAACCAGATGGAAGCCTCGTCGCTCCAACTGGAAGCGCGTATCTTCGGGCGCGACCAGAGCGTGCGCGGACTTCTGCGGGTGACGCTGCCGCCGTTCCTTGCGACACACCTGCTCATGCCGGATCTCGCCGATTTTGCGCGTGCGCATCCCGACATCGAGATGGAGATTGTGTCGACCGGCGAGGTGGCTAACCTGACCAACCGGGAGGCGGACATCGCGGTCCGCCTTGTCTCCGATCGCGAGACCCTGCCGCTCAATCTTCATGGCCTGAAGGGTCCGGAGCTGTTCGCGGGCGTCTATATGTCCCGCGATCGACTGGCCGCGTGGCGTGCGGGCGCGCCGGATCCCATCAGGCCCATCGTCATCGGCGGTCAGGGAGTTCCGGACTGGGCCGTCGAAGGCGAGGTTCGCGCGACCGGGGTTCCGTTTAGGACGCCGGACGCCGACGCGCAGATCGCTGCGGCAAGCCAAGGGGTCGGTATAACCCAACTGCCCTGTTTCGTTGGAGATGCCGATCGTCTGCTGGCGAGGGTTCCGGGCATCGATCTGAAAGCACACGCAACGCTCTGGCTTCTCACTCACGGGGAGACACGCAAGACGAAGCGCGTGCGGCTCTTCACCGAGTTCATATCCCGCAGGCTCGCCGCGCACGCTCCGCTTCTTACGGGGCTGTCCATATCGCGCGACTAAGCGCGGCGGACGCTGGCGATGACAAGCGCCCGCAAGCGGACACCCCCAGCATCCGCCGCGGGTGGGACGCGACCGTTCCTGCTGGCGACCCCAATGTCCGGCTTCTGCAGCAGTCTTAAGGACCGCTTCTGGCGGATGTCGTTGAAAAAGTCGGCGTTGCTGCGGGGGTGAAGTCCTGATTCAGTCGTCTTCAAGCTGGGGGCGACGCGATGATGGGTGAGCGGGCGGTGGCGCAGGAGGCGCTGTTCTACGAGTTCAGCTTGGAGCGGCACGTCCCGGCCAATCATATGCTGCGCGCGATCGACCGGTTCGTCGATTTGTCCGGCATTCGCGCGCATCTTCGCCTACGCCACCAACTACCTAATCGATCTCGACCACGCCGTTATCGTCGATGTGGAAGCTTGCCGCGCCATCCGGCAAGCCGAGGTCGGGGCGGCGCGCACCATGCTCGACCGGACGCAGGAACGCTTCGGCCTGCGGCCGGCAAGGCTCACCGCCGACAGCGCCTACGGCTCGGCCGAGAACCTCGCTTGGCTGGTGCACGAGCGCGGGATCGAGCCGCACATCCCCGTATTCGACAAGTCCGAACGCCAAGACGGCACCTTCAGCCGGTCCGACTTTACCTACGATCGCAATGCTGATGCCTATGTCTGTCCTGCCGGCAAGCTGTTACGGCAGCGACAGAAGACCTATCGGAGGCCGCGCCGGCTAGTCGATGATGACGGCATGATGCGCTACCGCGCCAGCAAGCTGGACTGCGAGATCTGCTCTTTGAAGCCCCAGTGCTGTCCCAATACGCCCGCTCGCAAGATCCCACGCTCGATCCACGAGGGCGCCCGCGATATGGCACGGGACATCGCCGCCACCGACGACTACGTCACCTCACTCCGGCAGTGGAAGAAGTGGAGATGCTGTTCGCCCATCTAAAGCGCATCCTGAGGCTCGACCGGCTGCGACTACGTGGCCCGAACGGTGCCCGCGACGAGTTCCACCTCGCTGCCGCAGCCCAGAACCTCAGGAAGCTTGCCAAGCTCCTGCCGAACGGGCCGCAGGCATTGGCGGCCTAAGGAGGAGAGGTTGCACCCCCAACGCGAGCGGCGATGTCACCGCCCTCCAGCACCGACTTGTTCAACATGGGGTAATAGGCGGCAGCTCTTCTGCGGAGACCGATACTCTCGGCTTCGTCATTGGAAGAGGAGACCCACCATGGAGTATTTTGCGGGCCCGGATGTCTCGATGGAGGAGACGCACATCTGCGTCGTCGACCGGGACGGGGCAATTGTTCACGAAGCAAAGGCCACGTCTGCGCCGGACGCCATCGAGGCAGAACTGGCGAGGGCTCCAGCGTGTCGGCGGGTCGTCTTCGAGACCGGTCGGATGGCGCCAATGCTTTACCATGGCCTGGTCGCCCTCGGCCTGCCGGTGGTCTGTATCGAGAGCCGGCAGGCCTATCAGGCCCTCAAGTCGCTGGCGACCCACAAGACCGATCGCAACGATGCGCGCGGCCTGGCGCATCTCGCCCGGACCGGCTTCTTCAAGCCAACGCACGTGAAGTCGCTCCCGGCACACGCCATTCGCTCGCTGATCATCGCCCGCAAGAAACTGGTCGGGCAGCGTGTGATGATGGAGAACCAGATCCGCGGGCTCGCCGTGGTGTTCGGTATCCGTTTGCCACGAGCGCTCAGCCTGCCTTCATCGAACAGGCGCTGCGAGCAAGCGAAGGGATCGATGACCTGTCCGCCGCTATGCGAGGCCTCATCGCGGCGCGCGGCGCCGTGCTCTCCGCCATCGCGGCCATCGATGCCGACATGAAGACGCTGGCCAGGTCATCTGAAGCCTGCCACCGATTGATGACGATCCCGGGCGTCGGCCATATCACCGCGCTCGCCTTCACGGCTGCCGTCGACGACCCCGAACGTTTCCGGCGCTCCCGGGATATCGGCGCCTATCTGGGGCTGGTGCCGCGTCGCTATCAATCCGGCGAGGTCGACTACACCGGCAGCATCTCAAAATGCGGCGACCGGCGCGTGCGCACGCTCCTCTACGAGGCTGCGAACGTCATGCTCACCCGCTACCGAGGATCTCTGAAGCTGAAGGAGTGGGCTTTGGGCATCGCCAAGCGATCCGCCATGCGGAAGGCACGGGTCGCGCTTGCCCGGCGGCTCGCCATCGTCATGCACGCCATGCTCCGGCACGGCACGGAGTTCAAGCTGGCGGAGCCGATCTCGGCGCCGGATCACACAGGAGGCCGAAACAGCTCCCGAGCGGGAGCGACGCCCGAGGGAGGGAATGGATGACGGCGCCGATTCTGTCGCATGCTGCCGACCTGTCGGCCGACTGCCGTTTCAACCAAGCTGCTCCACGCCCAGCCAACCCCATCAAGTGCCCATGAGCACGTAGAGAACGCAGGCACCCGAAAGCGTCGATATTGCTCACAAACTGAGCTGCCAACCTTGACCTATTAGAGAACACTGTCGGCGCTCAGCACTCGTATCGGCCGGCCCCTTCCCTGACGGGTTCGCGACTGAGCCGATCTTCCCGGCCACGGCTTCGAGAGCGGTATCGATGGAGGGCGGCGCAAGCTACGCGTGTGCGGGCCGCCAATGCGGATAGGTGACATAGGCGGTCAATGCGCCCTCCTCATGGGTGCGAATGGTGACGATTTCACCCTTGGGCATATGGACGATGTCGCCGGGGCCGGCGATGACCGTATCGACATCGGTAGAAACCGTAAGCCTTCCCTCCAGAACAATCATGACGTCGTCAACCGCCATTGTCTCGGCGAGGCTCTGGCCGGGCGCGTAGCGTCCATAGCCGATGGTGATCGGCCCGCCGTGCCGCTCGTCGACCAGATTGCCGACGAACACATCCGCCTCCTGGCCGGGCGAGCGCTCCAGCGAGGCATCGGCGATGGTGAACTTGCGAACCTTCATCACTTTTCTCCTTCCGCACAATGTTCCGGGCCGCCATCCAGACCGCGGCGTCTGGAGAACCGCGAACAGCGACCTCCGGCCAGCAGCAGGGATCGGCGATCTTCGTACCGAAATGCTCCTCAATGACGTCGACACGCCTGGTTTCGGGATGGCTCGCACGATCGTCCGATTTGGGGGAGCAAGCTCAGGTCGACTTGCCACCGCATGTCTCAGGCGATGATGGCGGTCACGCGGATCTCGATGCGCATCGTCGGCAGTCCAAGCGCCTCGACGCCCGTTTGCGTCCAGATCGGCGCATGATGGGGCATATACTCGCGATAGAGCCGCGCCATCGTCTCGTTGACCTCCGGCGGAAAGCCGCCGACATGGTAGGAATTGACGTGCACCACGCGTTCCCAGCCCGCGCCGGCCGTCGCCAGCGTGCGCTCAACATTGCGGAACGCCTGAGCGATCTCTTCCTCCAACGCCTCGGGAATCCGCAGATCGTCATCCCAGCCGCCCTGACCCGATATCTCCACGCGGTTTCCGATCCTCACTGCCTGTGAATAGTGCAGCAGGTCGCGCAGACGCTCCCCATAACCCGGTGTGACGAAGAATTCCGGCTTTTCCATTCTGTCTTCTCTTCAGTGTTTCAACCTGGACAGCACATCAGGAGACGATGACGACGCGCCCGAGGATGGAGTTGCCTTCGGCATAGGCGTGAGCCTCGGCCGCCGCCGCGAGCGGAAACCTCCTGTCCACGATCACCTTGAGATCCCCGGCCGCCGCCAGTTCCAGCATCCGGGAAACCGTGCGGTAGACATCCGGCTTTTCCAATTGCGTTCCCATGAAGACCCCGAAAAGCGATTGGTTCGCCAGCAGCGCCGGCCATAGATCGATACCGAGCCGCTCTCCGCCGGCGTTGCCGACGAAGACCAGGCGCCCCTCGGGGCGGAGCGCCGCCAGGGAACTTTGCAAGGTGGTTCCTACCGGGTCCACGACGAGGTCCGCGCCACGCCCCTCCGTCAGACGCATGACGGCATCGACGACGTCGGACGAGCGATGATCGATCGCGTGATCGAGGCCAAGCCCGACAAGGCGTTCGGTCCTCTCGATCCCGGAGACCGTTGCAAGTACCATCGCGCCTGCCCGATGCGCGAGCTGGATGGCGGCGAGCCCGACGCCACCGGCGCCGGCCTGGATGAGGACAGTTTCGCCACGCTTCAAACCACCCCGTGCGAAGAGACAGTGATGAGCTGTCCCAAATGCGATAGGCAGAGCTGCGGCAGCGGCCATTTCGAGCCCTTCCGGCACGGGCCAAGTCCGGCTGGCGGCAACGGCACGCAACTCCGCGTGCGAGCCAGCGAGATCGAAGCTCGTCACCTTCTGGCCGACCTGGCGATCCTTCACCTTCTCTCCAACCGCGATGATTTCGCCAGCGGCCGCATAGCCGACGACGAAGGCTGGATGGGGTGGAGGCGTGGACGCGCGATTGATCAGATCGCCCCCCTCGATGGCGGCCGCCTCGACGCGGATCAGGACGCCATCGCTCAGGCAGACCGGATCGGGCACGTCCGCGTACCGAAGGACATCTGGCGGGCCGGGGCGGTCATAGATCGCTGCTTTCATGGTTCGCTCGCTGCGTCCTCGCTCGGGAGCGGTCGGACCCGTCTGCGGGACCGAAACAAGCGAGGCGGCGGAACGGCGGCTGATGGCCCGGACCGGTGCTGCTCGTCGATACGCGACGTGTCCCGGGCCGCGCCCGCGATGGTCATATTTGGGCGATGCCACCATCGGCGAAGACCTCGCTCCCGGCCATGAAGCTGCTGTCACTCGAAGCGAGGAACGCCGCTACCGCGCCGATCTCGTCCGGATCGGCGACGCGTCCGATCGGTGTCGCACCCCGGAGCGCCTCGATCCCTTCGTCGCCCATGAGTTCCAGCGCCTTTTCCGTCCGCGTGCCGCCCGGCGACAGCACGTTCACGCGGATCCCCCTGTCGGCGAGTTCCGGTGTCCAGCTGCGCGCAAAGCTGCGGACCGCAGCCTTGGTCGCGGCATAGAGGCTGAAATTCGGAAACGCCTTCACCGACGCGCTCGAGCCGGTCAGGATGATGGATCCGCCTTCGCCCATGAGCGGCAAGGCGCCCTGGACGGTGAGCAGCAATCCTTTCACGTTCGCGCCAAAGACCCGATCGAATTGTTCGGGGGCGATCTGCCCAAGCGGCGTCGGTTCCGAGATGGCGGCGTTCGCGAGCAGGATGTCGACGCGGCCACGCTCGGCCCTGACGGTTTCGAAGAGCCGATCGAGATCGGCGGTCTCGTTGATCGACCCGGCGACGGCACGCGCATGCGGCCCGAGTTTCGCCACCGCTTCATCAAGCCTCGACCGGGTGCGGCCGAAGAGGAACACGAAAGCGCCTTCTTCGACGAAGCGCTTGGCCGACGCAAAGCCGATGCCGGTCGCGCCGCCCGTTATGACCGCCGTTCTACCTTCAAGTCTGCTCATCTTGTCAGCCTCTTGTTGAGCCGTGCCCGCAGCCACGTCAGCTCGTGACGAACTTCAGAAGGTCGGCGTTCAGCACATCAGCATTCACCGTCAGCATTCCGTGCGAGAAACCGGGATGGGTCTTCAGCGAGCCGTTTGGCAGCAGCTTGACCGCCTTCAAAGCCGAGGCGGCGATCGGAACGACCTGGTCGTCCTCACCGTGCAAGACCAGCGTTGGCACGGTGATCGCCTTGAGGTCATCGGTCTGGTCGGTTTCCGAGAAGGCTTTGATGCCATCGTAATGCGCCTTGGCGCTCCCCATCATGCCCTGCCGCCACCAGTTCTGGATCACGCCTTCATGGACCGTCGCGCCCTCGCGGTTGAAGCCGTAGAACGGGCCTGACGGGACGTCGCGGAAGAACTGCGCGCGGTTGCCGGCCAGCGCCGTCCGAAAGCCGTCGAAGACCTCCTTCGGCGTGCCCTCGGGGTTGTTGTCGGTTTTCAGCATCAGCGGCGGAATGGCGGCGACGAGGACGGCCTTGGCCACCCGGCCCGCAGGTTCGCCATAGCGCGCCACGTACCGCGCCACTTCGCCGCCACCGGTGGAATGGCCGATGTGAATCGCGTTCTTCAGGTCCAGCGCCTTGGCGACGGCGAAGGCGTCAGCCGCATAGTGATCGATGTCGTGACCGTCGGCGACCTGCTCCGAGCGTCCGTGGCCGCGCCGGTCATGCGCGACGACGCGATAGCCCTTCGACAGGAAGAACAGCATCTGCGCGTCCCAGTCGTCGGAGCTGAGCGGCCAGCCATGGTGAAAAACGATCGGCTGGGCATCCCTGGGACCCCAGTCCTTGTAGAAAATCTGTACGCCGTTGTCGGTCGTGACAAAGCCCATAGGATGCTTTCCTCCTTGAACATCGTGAGTGGCCGGCCCTGCGGCCTGCGCGGTGCCTGACCGAAAGGCAAGGCTCGCGGCGAGCGCCGAAGCCGAGATCAGGGCATCGCGGCGGCTGAGCGGCATTGAGGAGTCTCCGCGAGAGATCCAAAAGGCGGCGCGTAGAATCTCACGCCGCCGCACGTGAACGGTCTATTACGGCGGGCAGATCGAGCCGCTTCGAGGCCTGCGCCAGCGGGTAACGCTGCCGAGCGCAATTTGCCGTTCCGTTTGGTGACGAGATAGTGCCATAGTCTGACACGCTGTGTCGCGAAACGAGGAACGCCGAATTGGACATCGAGGATCTACAGACATTCGTCGCAGTGGCCGATGCCGGGGGCGTATCGGCCGCCGCGCGCCGGCTCGGCGTCTCCAAATCGATCGTCAGTCGGCGGCTTTTCCGGATTGAAGCGGAGCTCGGCGTCCAGCTTCTTGCACGAACGACCCGCGGCGCCGCGCTCACCGAAGCGGGCATCACGTTCAGAGATCATGCGGCCCGGGCCAGCGCCGAGATCGATGCGGCCCGGGAATCTATCCTGCCCACCGGTGACCTGCGTGGCCGCCTGAGGGTCGCCATGCCGCTAACCTTCGGCCCGACGCATTTCGCCCCCGTGCTTGCGGAGATGGCGCGCCAGCATCCGCAGCTCCACGTCCATACCTCCTACAGCGATCGCTTCGTCGATCTCATCGCGGAGGGCTTCGATTGCGCCATCCGGGGCGCCTACCTCCCGGACTCCAACCTGATCGCCAAGCGCGTCGGGCCGATCCATGGAAAGCTGGTCGCGAGCCCGGATTATATCAAAGCGCACGGGTCACCCGAGACTCTGGACGAACTCGCCGCCCATCAGGCCCTCATGCAGGGAGCGGAAGCCTGGCAATTCATGGATGGCGACAGGATCATCACGGTCCAGCCGCAGGGCAGGTTCAAGGCCGATAGCGCCACGGCGCTTGCCGCGGCGGCGGCGGCAGGCCTCGGCATCGCCTGGCTCCCCGACTGCATCACCTATGAATATGTGGCCTCCGGCGCGCTGGTTCCAATCATGACACGCTATCCGGTACCTCCGGGGGCCGCGTATGTCGTTCGCCCGCCGGGTCAGCACCCCGCACGGAAAGTCCGGGTCCTCACCGACATGCTGATCGAGTACTTCGCACGAAATCCGGACGTTTGGGGTGTCGACCGTTAAAGCGCGAACGGGGCGAACCCTTTCGAAAACAGCCTTCGACGGTTGCTCCATTGCGGGCCGCTGAGATCGGCGACATTGCCCGCACGTTCCACTTACTGCGACGCAGCTTGACGTATCACAGGGCTAGTTGGGCGGACGGTCGCTCGCCAATTTAGGCATTCGCATGGGCAAGGGTGAGGCCGCCCAAGAGGGGATGAAGCGCATGAGTTGGAATCCGGCGATCGACCCCGGCTGCCCCGATGAGGTCGGCCTCGACGCGATCGAGACGCTCATCGTTCCACGCTCTCGCGATCTTGGCGGCTTCGAGGTCCGGCGCGCCCTGCCGGCACCGAAGCGGCAGATGGTGGGCCCCTTCATCTTCTTCGATCAGGCCGGGCCGGCCGAGTTCCTGACCGGCCAGGGCGTCGATGTCCGACCGCACCCGCATATCGGACTTGGCACCGTCACCTATCTCTTTCGCGGCGACTTCCATCACCGGGACAGCACCGGGGCCGACCAGACCATCCGTCCCGGCGAGCTGAACTGGATGGTCGCCGGGCGCGGCGTGACCCATTCCGAACGTACCTCCGAAGCCGCCCGCAGCGGTCCCAACAGCCTGTTCGGAATCCAGACATGGCTGGCGCTGCCCGAGCGTTACGAGGACATGGCGCCGATGTTCGAGCATCACGGCAAGGAGGCGCTGCCGGTGATCGCGGATCGCGGCGTCTCGGTCCGGCTCATCCTCGGGGACTCCTATGGCGAGAAGGCCCCCGCCAGAATGTACTCGGAGACGTTCTACGCCGACGTGGCGCTCGAAGCAGGAAGCCGGTTGCCGATGCCGGACGGACACGAAGATCGAGGCATCTACATTGTCGAAGGCTCGATTTCGATCGCTGGCCAGGATTTCGAAGCGGGTCGGATGATGGTCTTCCGCCCCGGCGATAGGATCACGGTCGCCGCTGGCGACAGAGGCGCGCGCCTGATGATCCTCGGTGGTGCGACCCTTTCGGGTCCCCGCTACATCTGGTGGAATTTCGTCGCGTCCTCGCAGGAGCGCATCGAAGAGGCCAAGGCCGAATGGCGCGCCGCGAACTGGGGCAAGGGGCGCTTCGATCTCCCGGTCGATGACCGGGATGAGCACATTCCTCTTCCGGACTGAACGGCCGCCGATGACGCGATCGCCGGACACGGCTTGGGCGGTCGAGGACACGGATCTTGCGGGATTAGGCTGAACCGGCGGGCGAATAACGTGGATTCCCGTCGGAGGTGGCCGTTAGCGCGTCAAAACAGGGTTCTGGAGCCCTTGAAAAATAACGAGATTTGCCATGACGGACACGGATTTCCGCACGCTTCGTATTTCTCGGGCCGGCGGCATCGCGACGATCACGATCGACAATCCACCGGTCAATGTCCTCGACGTTCCGTTGATGAGCGAGATCCGCAGCATTCTCCTGTTCCTGCGCGACGACCCGAACGCCCGCGTCATCGTGTTCCAGAGCGCAGATTCGGAGTTCTTCATCGCCCATGTCGACATGACATTGATCGACGAGCCGCACGCCTTCGACGACCTCGCGCGCGACGTGCCCGACGACCTCAATCCGTTCCAAGCGTTCGGGGAGCTTCTGCGCCAGCAGCCGCAGGTGACGATCGTCAAGCTCGCGGGCCTCGCCCGCGGCGGCGGCGCGGAGTTCGTCGCGGCAGCCGACATGGCGTTTGCCGCCGAGGGACATGCAGGGCTTGCTCAGTGCGAGGCGTTGATGGGCATCACGCCCGGAGGAGGCGCCACCCAATATCTGTCCAGTCGGATGACGCGCGGTCGTGCACTTGAAGTGATCCTCGGCAGCGAGCTGATCGACGCTACGACGGCAGAACGCTATGGCTGGATCAATCGCGCGCTGCCTGCGGCGGAGCTCGACGGCTTTGTTGATCGGCTGGCGCGCAACATTGCCGCCTTGCCCGAAGGCGTTATTGCAGCGGCCAAGAAGGCCGTGCCACTCGCGGACCTTCGAGACGGGTATCGTCGCGAGCACGACGCATGGGCGAGCCTCTTTCAGCGTCCCGCGGCCGAAAAGCTGATCCGAGGCGGGCTCAAGGCTGGAGCGCAGACCAGGGATGGCGAGCGAAATCTGGAAGGCTTGCTCCGTGCGTTGGAGATCTAACGCGCTCCCCGCCGGCATCGGCGACGTCCACGAACGTCTTCAGATCCTCGATATCTTGTGCAGCGTTCCCCATTCCGCGACACAGTTTTACGGATCATGGAGCTACCCTATCACCTGACGGAACGGCAAATTGCGCCCGGCACGCGTCGCCCGCTGGCGCATGTCTCCCGCAAAACCAATGCCGCTGAAAACGGCAGCAAAGGACGCAGCAATGACTTTTCGTAACGGCCTTGCTTCGCTTCTTCGTCCTGAGGATTCGGTTCTCGTCCTGATCGACCATCAGCCCTACCAGCTCGCCAACCTGAACAGTCACGAGCCGCTGATGGTGATCAACAATACGGCGGGCCTGGCGAAGGCCGCCAAGGCCTTCGGCGTCCCCACCATCCTGACCTCGGTGATCGCCGAGCGGGGTGGGCTGCTGTTCCCCCAGATCACCGAGGTGTTTCCGGGCCAGGAGGTGATCGACCGGACGCTCATCAACACCTGGCAGGACCCGAAGGTGGTGGACGTGGTCAAGGCGACCGGACGCAAGCAGCTGATCATCGCCGGCCTGTGGACCGAGGTGTGCGTGGCGATGCCGGTGATCCAGGCTCTCGGCGAAGGCTGGGACGTGACGGTGGTCACCGATGCCTCCGGCGGCATTTCGGTCGAATCCCATGAGGTCGCCATCCAGCGCATGATCGCCGCCGGCGCGAACGTGATGACGTGGATGGCTGTGGCGGGCGAATGGCAGCGCGACTGGGCTCGGCTCGACACCGCTGTCAAGCTGACCGAGGTGCTCGTGCAGCACGGGGGCGGCAGCGGCATTGCTTACCTGTGGGAGCAGCAACTGCTCCACACGCCGGTGCCGAAAGCGGCCGGCTGATCGAAGCGGGATCGGGATGACAAGGATCCTGCGCGATGCATTCCGCTGGAACTGAATGCTTGGCGGGATCCGTCATCCCATCTCGAGGCTCAGCCGGAAGTGGGCACGCCCGGCATCAATCGCGTCCATCCAGCGAGAGCGGCTGGCGATTGCCGGTGACGTCGAACGACCGCTTCTGACATGCGGTCGCCTGCTGCTCTCAACCCCGTCTTCCTCTCCACCGCTGGATGGCTCTGCAAGGATCACTCATGGAAATCGGTATCGACAGTTTCGCCGCTATCCTCCCCGATCCGGCGACGGGCAAGCTTCCTTCGGCAACCGATCGCATGGCTGATCTCCTCGACGAGGTCGAGGTAGCCGACCGGTCCGGGCTCGATGTCTTCGGCATCGGCGAGCACCATCGCGCCGAGTTTCTCGATTCCGCGCCGGCGATCATCCTCGCCGCCGCCGCGGCCCGCACCAGCCAGATCCGGCTGACGAGCGCTGTTACGGTGCTGAGCGCCGCCGACCCGGTCCGGATCTTCCAGGAGTTCGCGACCCTCGACCTGATCGCAAGGGGCCGGGCCGAGATCGTCGTCGGCCGCGGCTCGTTCGGCGAGGCCTATCCGCTGTTCGGTGCGGACCCGCGGGACTATGACGAGCTCTTCGCGGAGAAGCTCGCTCTGCTCCTGAAGCTGAACGAGACGACCTATCCGATCTGGAAGGGTCGTTTCCGCGCGGCGCTGGAGGGACAGGGCGTCTATCCGCGTCCTCATCAGCCGCGGCTGCCGGTCTGGATCGGCGTCGGCGGCACGCCGCAATCCTTCGCCCGCGCCGGCACGCTCGGGCTGCCGCTGATGGTGGCGATCATCGGCGGCACCTTCGAGCGTTTCCGCCCCCTCGTCGATCTCTATCGCGAGGCCGGCACGAGTGCCGGACATAGCCCTGATAAGCTCAAGGTGGGCGTCCACGCGATGGGCTTTGTCGGCGAGACGAACACTGCGGCCAGGGAGGCGTTCTTTCCCGGCTGGGCGCATCTGACAGGGAGGATCGGCCGCGAACGCGGCTGGCCACCGCCGTCGCGCCAGCAGTTCGACGCCATGGCGGGCCCGGAAGGCGCGTTCCTGATCGGCGATCCGGCGACGGTCGCAGCCAAGTTGCTTCAGGCGAGCGAGGTGCTGGGCAGTGTCTCGCGCATCACCTTCCAGATGAGCACCGCCTCGCTCGAAACGGCGGCGATGAAGCGTTCGATCGAACTTCTGGGCACCGAGGTCGCGCCGGTCGTCCGGGCGGCCACCCACGAAACCGAGAAGGCGACCTGATGGCTGAAGCGAGCTTGGGGCAAACCATCGCTCCTGCGGTGGTCCTGATGGGGGCGGCCGTCGTTGCCGTGCCGCTGTTCCGGCGGCTCGGCCTCGGATCGGTCCTCGGTTACTTCGCCGCCGGCGTGCTGGTGGGCCCATCGGTGTTCGGCCTGTTCACCGATGCCCAGACCATCCTGCATTTCTCGGAGCTCGGCGTGGTGATGTTCCTGTTCGTGATCGGACTGGAACTGCGCCCGCCCAAGCTCTGGGCCATGCGTGGCCAGATCTTCGGGCTGGGGCTTGCCCAGGTCGCCGGAGCGATTGCGGGCCTCGCGCTGACGGGCGCGGTGGTGTTCGGGCTGTCCGGTCCGGGCGCCTTCATCGCCGGGGCGGGCTTCGTCTTGTCCTCGACCGCCGTCATCATGTCCGTGCTGCAGGACCGTGGCGAGATCTCGAGCGCGGAGGGCCAGAAGTCGGTCGCGATCCTCCTGTTCGAGGACCTGATGATCGTGCCGCTCCTGGCGGTGGTCGCCTTCCTGTCGCCCCTCTCGGACGGCCAGATGGGATGGACCGGCATTCTTGTGGCGGTGGCTGCGCTGTCGTTGCTGCTGGCGGTGTCGCGCTGGGGGCTGAACCCGTTCTTCGCCCTGCTGGCGCGGGCGCGGACACGCGAAGTCCTGACGGCGGGCGCGCTGCTGGTGGTCCTCGGTGCAGCGCTGCTGATGGAGGTTGCTGGGCTGTCCATGGCGATGGGCGCGTTCCTCGCCGGGGTGATGCTGTCGAGTTCGAGCTACCGGCACCAGATCGAAAGCGACATCGAGCCGTTTCGCGGCCTGCTCATGGGGCTGTTCTTCCTGGCCGTGGGCATGTCGCTCGACCTCACCGTCGTCGCGGCCGAATGGCGACTTCTGCTGGCCGTGCTGGCCGCCTTCACGGTCGCGAAGGGCGTCGTGGTCTATGCGGTCGCCCGGCTGTTCGGCAGCTCCAATCACCAGGCTCTGCACCGCACCTCGATGTTCCTGCAGGGCGGCGAGTTCGCCTTCGTGCTCTATGCCGCGGCGACGTCGGGCGGCGTGATCGATGCGCGGGAGAACGCGCTGTTCTCCACCGTCGTGATCCTGTCCATGGCCCTGACCCCGTTGCTGATGATCGCGGCCGACCGGCTGCTGCGGGTCGGCATATCCATGGACGGCGTCGAGGCCGCCCGCGACCTGAAGGGACGGATTCTGCTGATCGGCTTCGGCCGCTTCGGCCAGATCGCCTCGCAGGCGCTGTTGTCGAGGGGCGTCGACCTTGCCGTCATAGACAAGGAGCCCGACCGGATCCGCGATGCGGAACGATATGGCTTCAAGGTCTATTTTGGCGATGGCACGCGTCTCGACACCCTGCGCCACTCCGGCGCGGCCGAGGCCGATGCGATCATGATCTGCATCGACGACCCGAAGGCCGCGATGCAGATCGTAGAACTGGCGCGGCACGCGTTTCCGCAGGCCAGGCTTCTGGTGCGCAGCTACGATCGCGGGCATGCCGTCGACCTGATCCGGGCGGGCGTCGACTATCAGATCCGCGAGACGGTCGAGTCCGCCTATCTGATGGGAGCGGAAGGCCTGCGGGCGCTGGGCTTCGCCGAGGTCGACATCGACGAGGCTGCCGAGGATATCCGTCGACGCGATGCCGAGCGGCTGGCCGAGCAGGTCCAGGGTGACGCCATGTCAGGCCGCGACAGATTGCTCCTCCAGCCTGTCCCGGAACCGCTGAGTGGAACGTCGGGTCAAAGTGGCACTCACAGCTGACGAACTGCACGACATTCAGGATTCGACGGGAGCGTATCGGCTCGCCTCGATCCGGCGGTGCAGCGGTTGCTGGCGCGCGAAATGGCCGCCGCACGCGAGAAGCGAGAGGCCTGACGGTCGCAGGCTCACGGTGCTCCGGAAGCACCGTGAGACAGGGTGGGGAGAGCGGGGAGCGACGATGACAAGGGGCCGACGGCAATCCGTGCGATACATGGCGGTCGCGCTGGTCGCGATGCTGGCGCTCACGTTGGGCGCCTGCGCCTCGCGACCCGGCTCATCCGTCCTCACTCCGGTGACGGGCGTCGAGGGCGCGAAACGCGTTACCGTCTTCGTGGCGAGCACGCGAGCGGCCGAGCCGGCCGCATCAACCTTCCTGACCGATGGGATTGCGACGACGACCAACTACGTTCGTTATGTCGTCTCCATTCCGCCGATCCATCGGCCGACCGAGATCGAGTGGCCGACCGATGTGCCGGACCCGGCCAGGCATTTCGCGGTCGTCTCCTCCGAGCGCCTCGATGAAAGGAGGTTCTTGGCGGAAGTCGGAGCCTCTGCTGCACGCGGGGAAGCGTTAGGCCGGGATGTCGCCATCTTCGTCCATGGTTTCAACAACAATTTCCAGGAGTCGCTGTTCCGTACGGCACAGCTCACCGTTGACGTAAATGTCGCCCAGTCCGCGGTGCTGTTCTCATGGCCTTCGAAGGCCGCTGTTGCCGGCTATCTTGCAGACAAAGAAGCGGTGACCTTCTCGCGCGATGCGCTTGCCCGGTTGGTCGAGCGGGTCGCTGCCGACCGCCGTGTGAGGGGGGTGAAGCTTTACGCCCACAGTATGGGGGCGTGGCTGACGATGGAAAGTATTCGGCAAATACGCATCGCCAAGGACGGTCGCACCATCGCGAAGCTCCTCGACCTCACGCTCGCGGCGCCGGATATCGACGCCGAGGTGTTCCTTCAACAACTCCGGATCGTCGGCCGTCTGCGCTCTCCCGTCACCGTTCTGGTCTCGAAAGATGATCAGGCGCTGTCGCTATCCAGGTTCATCGCCGGAGGGCAATTCCGCGCCGGCGCAGCCGACATCGACGACTCCCGGGTTCTCGTGGAGGCGCGGAATGCGAACCTCCGCGTGATCGACATAACTAGTCTGGCCACGCAGGCGGGGTCTGGCCACGATGGTTTCACGGCCTTCGCCTCGATCTACGGACGCCTCCCACAGAGCCCAGACGGACGGGTTGCTCCCGAGGTCGGTCCGGGCGCCTACACGCTAGACGTGTCCAACAGGCTCAAGACGCTCGACGCCCAGCTGGTCCAAAGGGTCGCCGGTTCGATGCCCACCGAACCCTGGCGCCCGGCTCAGCGAAGCGCGGGTCCCGCTCGGACATCTCGATCAGCAATTCGGTCAGTACTCCCGCGCCTCCTGCTGGAGAGGAGAAGTGGCAAAGACGGTGAGCGCGCTTTGTCCGTGCAAGCGGACCATCGCCTCAGCGAGCCCGCGCGCGCCGAACTGCGTTGGCACTCTCCCATTTCGCTGACGGATGAGCACTGACGGATGAGCACCGGCGGTGGCTCGCTCGTCACAGAGAGCGAACGCGACCAATGAGAGAGGAGTCGGCCAAAAACACGTAATATTTCAGTATCTTATGGCCTATTTCCGGAGATCATTTTGGAGGGCTATAGCGTAAATGTAGCTATCATCTTCACCCGGTGCGGCGCGCCATTTATCTCATTGAAAATGCTGAGATAATTTGCAAGAAATCTGATCTTCAGAGGTGAAGATGTGGTGCCGGGTCATCACCGGGTCATCACGCAGATGGCGATTGTTGGGTCGGCCAGCACCTCCAGCAGTACCCCAAGCTCCTCGCGAGATGCTCGATTGGGCAGGCCCGATTGAATTGGCGCGGACATCCGCTGATCGCTTGTTTGGTGGTTCGGGGCTGCCAGGGATTTGGCTTGAAAATTCCAACGCGGCTTGCCATTTCCGCGCTGCCAGCCACCAAGAGCAGACACAGCCATGACCACCGAGACCTTTGAGAGCCGCCCTTTCGAAGCAGATGTTTCTCGCCTGCTGCATATGATGGTGCACTCTGTCTATTCAGACCGGGACGTGTTCCTGCGCGAACTGGTCTCGAATGCTGCGGACGCCTGCGAGAAGCTGCGCTACGAGGCGATCGCCGCGCCTGAGCTGCTCGGTGATGACCCGAAGCTCGCGATCGCCATATCGGCCGATCCGGAGGCGGGTACGCTTGTCATCGCCGACAACGGCATCGGCATGAGCCATGACGAGCTGATCGAGGCGCTCGGTACAATCGCCCGCTCCGGCACGCGCAGCTTCATGGACCGCATCGCGGGCGCTGAAGGCAAGGAAGGCGCGCAGCTCATCGGCCAGTTCGGCGTCGGTTTCTATTCAGCCTTCATGGTCGCCTCCAAGGTCGAGGTGATCAGCCGCCGTGCCGGCAGCGCGGAAGCGTGGCTCTGGTCCTCCGACGGGAAGGGCGAGTTCTCCGTCGCCCCCGTCGCGCTCGACGAGGCCCCGGCCCGCGGCACGCGCGTCACGCTTCACCTGATGGACGACGCCAAGTCCTATGCCGAGCGCTGGACGCTGGAGCGGATCGTCAAGGAACAGTCCGGCCATGTACCGGTGCCGATCACCCTCATCGAGAAGCCGGGCGAGGAGGCCAAGCCGCTCTCAGATGGCGCCGCGCTGTGGACGAAATCGAAGAGCGACATCGCCTCGCAGGACTATACCGATTTCTACCGCAGCGTCGCCGGTCAGTATGACGAGCCGGCCGCGACCATTCATTTCCGTGCCGAGGGCCGCCACGAATATACCGGCCTGCTCTTTGTACCGGGTGCCCGCCCGTTCGATCTCTTCGACCCCGACCGCAAGGGGCGCATCAAGCTCTATGTGAAGCGCGTCTTCATCACCGACGATGCCGAGATCCTGCCGCGCTATCTGCGCTTTGTGCGCGGCATCGTAGACAGTGCCGACCTGCCGCTGAATGTCTCGCGCGAGATGATCCAGGACAGCCCGCTGCTCGGCGCGATCAGGAAGGGAGTCACCAACCGCGTCGTCTCTGATCTGTCCAAGCTCGCCGAGACCGACGCGGAAGCCTTCGGCAAGGTCTGGGAGAATTTCGGCGCCGTCATCAAGGAAGGCCTCTATGAGGACTTTGAGCGCCGCGAGCAGCTTCTCGGCATCGCGCGCTTCAAGAGCACCGCCTCCGGCGAGAGCTGGCGCAGCCTGAAGGACTATGCGGCGTCTCTGAAGGAGAACCAGACGGCGATCTACTACCTCGCCGGCGACGATGCCGGGCGCATCGCCAATTCCCCGCATCTGGAGGGCTTCCGCGCCCGCGGCATCGAGGTGCTGCTGCTCGCCGACACGGTCGATAGCTTCTGGACCTCGAGCGGCCTTGATTTCGAGGGCAAGCCGTTCAAGTCGATCACGCAAGGCACCGCTGATCTCAGCCTCATTCCCGTGCTCGACGGCAAGACACCGCCTCTGTCGGAAACGAGCGAGGAGGTCAATGCCCTCATCGACGCGATGAAAGAGGTGCTGGCTGAGGAGGTCGCGGATGTGCGCGCCTCCGACCGCCTCACCGACAGCGCGGTATGCCTTGTGGCGGTGGAGAGCGGCCCGGACCGGCAGTTTGAGCGCATGCTCGCAGCCGCGGGGCGACTGGGCAGCGCTGCCAAGCCCATCTTGGAGGTGAACCCGCGGCACGCGATGATCGTCGGCCTCGCCGAGAGCAAGAACGAGGCGGTGCAAGCAGATGTGGCTCATGTCCTGCTTGATACGGCTCGCGTGCTCGATGGCGAGAAGCCGACGGATGCGAAGGCGTTCTCCGAGCGGCTGAGCCGACTGATTGCTCGTAGCCTCGGACCTCGAAACTGAGGCCCGCGATAGCTCGTTGCAGGCGTGGGTTGGGAAGGGCCCGATGACATTGGTCTGGCTGATTCCCATTGCGACCGTGCTGCTACTCGGCGCAGCTTCGTTCCTGATGGACCGGCGGCTCAGCGGGATCGCGACCCTTCCGATGCAATGGGACCTGCAGGGCCACGTGAACTGGAAGGCCAATCGTCGGCTGGCCTGGCGATGACGCCGGTGCTGGCAGCGCTGCTGCTGGGATGGACCGCCTGGCGGGGCGGGGACGAACATTCCGACAAGATCGTCGTGGTGCTGCTCGCGATGGCGATCACTTTTCTCGCCGTCCATGCTCTGCGTCTCGGCTTGGTCCTGCGTTGGGCGGCGCGGCGCGAGCGAGGTCACCTATCGGGCCATTTAGCGAACTCCGTCGCGCCAAACCCACGACATGACGAACTGTCCAGCCCTACCCAGCGCGCGCACCGTCTGTGAGCTCATCGCTGGGATGTGATGGGCGCACACTTTCCAATAGGCGTTTGATGGCCTCCTCTCACCGTCTCATTCGATAGAGGCTGGCTCATGCCCCTGTTTCCGACGCGCTCGACGTTCATTGTCGCCGTAGCGGCGATTGCCTTCATTGCCGGTAGCGCCATGGCCCAGGGCACTCCGCCCGCCGCCCGGCTGACCGCTACCGTCGTGAAGGCTGATGGCGATCGGTTAGAGGCCACAGATGCCAGCGGCAAGCTGATGAGTTTCAAGCTGCCTGGCGACGTACGGATCACGTCGGTGGCGACAGCCGAACCTGAGGAAATCAAGCCCGGCAGCTTCGTCGGCAGCGCGGCGCTGCCCGGTCCCAACGGCACACTGACCGCGCTGGAGGTCCATGTATTCCCGCCGAGCATGCGCGGCACTGGCGAGGGCCATCGCGCTTGGGGGGCGGATCCCAATGCCTCAATGACCAACGGCACGGTGGGCGACCTCGTGGTGTCCAATGGCCGCACCATGACCTTGAAGTATGGAGAGAACGGCACGCAGACCATCGTTGTGCCGCCAGACGTGCCGATCGTCACCATCGACAAGGGCGACCGCACGCTTCTGGTGCCGGGAGCGCACATCGTGGCCTTCTACACGCGCGGCGACGATGGAACGCTGACCGCGAGCCGGCTGACAGTTGGCAAGAACGGCACCGTGCCACCGATGTGAGTCGGTGGAGCCGTGGAACACCGACACACCTCTCGGCTCCGAGGGGCGTTGATCGCCTACCTGCAGGCCGCCATCCACCGCTTCTTGGCCAACCAACGACGCGCCCAGACCCTTCACCTGGATCGCCGATCCAGACAAGATCATCGCCGCCGTCAGGCGCGGGTACCAAACCCTGGACTTAGTCCGCATCGAGATCGAAGGGTTAAAATCGACCCATCTGGGACTGCGGGGAGGTCCGCTTCCTGGCGGGCCGATCGACCCGAAAGGAGAGGCCGAGATTGGACCGTCTGCTTGCCGGCGGATTTCCCGAAAAGCGGGATGATCTTCGGAGCGGCTGTTGCCGGTGTGTTACTTCGTCGGCTGAGAGCGCGCGGTGAGCTTGTTTCCGTCCGGATCGCGAAGGTAGGCTACGAAGGCTCCGTTCGGGCGCTCGCTGGGCGGGCTCTCGATCGCCGTCCCACCATGCGTGGTGCCGGCCTTATGCCACGCGAGAACATGGTCACGGCTCGCAGCGGCGATACCGATAGTCCCACCGTTGGCCGCGGTCGCTGGATTGCCGTCGATCGGCTTCGTGATCATCAGCCGACCGCCCTTGTGGGCATAGATCAGCCTGCCTCTGGCATCTACCTCGCCAGGCTCGCCTCCTAACGCGGCGAATGTGGCGTCGTAGAAATTTCTAGCCCGCTCCAGGTCGTTGCTGCCGATCATGACGTGAGTGAACATACTTTTATCTCCAAAGAGGACCTGTGCGAGATAATCGAGCGCGGCGACGAGCGGCTGACTGTGAATAAAAACCGATGACCGTCAGCTGCCCTGTGCGACCTTTGAGAAATGATCAGTCCTTCACAAGGCACGTCGGTAGGGTTGGCGGCAAGCCCCGCACCTAACCCCCGCCTTTTCGACGTGTCATCCTCACTCGCCCCATGCGTTCCGCTAAGCATATAGGCCGGTGGTCGCGGTGGCGATCGCCGGCTCGTTCCGGGAATGCGGTTTCAGGCCGCCATCCGCAACTGGTTCGGTATCGCTGGAAGCAGCGCATGGGCGCACGCCGCTCTCCAGGATGAACGGCAAGCCCAAGGGGACGTACTGGCTTCGGCGACGGCCGCGCGATCCTTTCTCACGCCGCGACCGAATGCAGCCACCCGGCTTGAAAGCGAGCCGTGTTCCAATTTTCGAACAGGGGTTGTCTAGCGCCCGTCAGGCAGCGCGAAGACGGTGAGTTGGCCGCCCAGCGCGGTGTATTGGTTCAGGGCGGCGTAGGCATTCTTGGCTCCCGAGCCGGCATTGGGGTCGGATAGCCCGGCCGCCAGCCCGATACCGGCCCAGCCGCCAATGCCGGACAATATGGCGATGAACTGCCGACCGCCATGTTCATACGTCATGACGTTGCCGACGATGCCGGACGGCGTCTTGAAGCGGTAGAGCTCCTTGCCCGTCACGGCGTCGACCGCCTTTAGATAGCCCTCCAGCGTGCCGTAGAACACCACCCCGCCGGCAGTGGCCAGCGCGCCGGACCACACCGAGAACCGCTCCGGCGCCGACCAGACGATCCGTCCGTTCAGATTGTCCCAGGCGATGAAGCTGCCGGTTCGGCCCTCCCCGCCGGGGGCGGGATACATGGTGAGCGTGGCGCCGACATAGGGCTGGCCGGCGGCGTATTCGACGTGGAACGGCTCGTAATCCATGCAGAGCGAACTGGTCGGCACGTAGAACAGCTTCGTCACCGGCGAAAAAGCGGCTGGCTGCTGATTCTTCGAGCCGATCGCAGCCGGACAGATGCCGGAATAGGTGACGTCCTCGCCCTCGGCCTCGGTGCCGTATTTCGGATCGAGGATCGGGCGGCCATAGCTCGGGCTGGCCTTGTCGAGATCGATGCCGCTGGCCCAATTCACGGACGCGCCGAACTTTTGGGCCACCAGCAGTTCGCCACTGGCGCGGTCCAGCGTGTAGGCGAAACCGCTGCGGTCGAAATGGGTGAGCAGCGGCCGTATCCGGCCGTCGACCATCTGGTCGGTCAGGATCATCTCGTTGACGCCGTCATAGTCCCACTGGTCATGCGGCGTCATCTGGTAGACCCAGCGTGCGACGCCGGTATCGGCATCGCGGGCGAGAATGGCGTTCGACCATTTATTGTCGCCGGGGCGCTGGGTGGGATTCCAGTTACCGGGATTGGCGCTACCGTAATAGACAAGGTTCAGCTTGGGGTCGTAGGCAAACCAGCCCCATGGCGCGCCGCCGCCGATCCTCCACTGCTCGCCCTCCCAGCTTTTCAGCGAGGAGTCCGCGCCCACCGGCTTGCCCAGTTCGGTGGTGTTTTTCGAGTCCAGAAGCATCTCGGCATCGGGCCCGGTGGAATAGGCCCGCCATGCCAGCGTGCCATCCCTCAGATTATAGGCGGTGATGTGCCCGCGCACGCCGAACTCGGCGCCGGCAATGCCGACGATGAGCTTGTCCTTCACCGGCATCACCGTGGCGGTGTTGGACTCGCCTTTTTTCGGGTCGCCGTTCTTCACTTGCCAGCGCACCGCGCCGGTCTTCGCATCCAACGCAACGATGGTCGTGTCGGCCTGGCCGAGAAACACCATGCCCTGCGCATAGGCCAGCCCGCGATTGACCAGATCGCAGCACATGATGGCGGCGACGTCGCGGTCCTGCTTGGGCTCGTATTTCCACAGGATGCGGCCCTCATCATTGAGGTCGAGCGCGTAGACGATGTTGGGAAACGGGGTGTGGACATACATCACGCCGTCGACGACCAGCGGACTGCCCTCATGCCCGCGCAGCACGCCGGTCGAGAAGGTCCACGCGACGGCGAGCTTGCCGACGTTGCCGGCATTGATCTGGTCGAGGCGAGAATAGCGGGTATTGGCGTAGTCCAGCGTCTGGATCACCTGCTCGGCAGGATTGGCGATCCGCGCCAGCAAATCGTCATTGGCCTTTGCCGGCACGAGCCCGATGAGAAGGGCGGCGATGGCGAGAAATCTTGGCGTCACGACCGGCCTCATGCATTTAGGTTGCGCTCATCTAGGCCGGCCTATTCTTCCGCAACCGCACCCCCGGCCCCTCGCCGTTCTCGGCGACGAAGATGACGCCAGCGGATTCAAGGGTCCTGCTGAGAACATCAAGCGTCGCATTCTGAGGCGCCGACCGTCCGCTTTCGAAATTCCGAATGGTCGCATTGCCAATCTTGGCGGCGTCAGCAAGCTGCTGTTGCGACCAATCGAGAAGGGCGCGGGCGGCCCGGCATTGAGCTGGTGTGATCATGGCCTAGACGTAGCATGCTCGGCGTTGAAATTCGATAGGGATAGCGAAATTCGATTGCCATATGTTTAGCGAGCGATTAACGATAGTGATATCGAAATTCGCTACCCAGAGAGTCCCGGAGATTGCTACACCCGCAGCCCCGACCTCCCGCAGAGAGTGATTCCCATGATAGTGACCACTCCGACAGACACCCCTCCGAAGGCCCGGCCCTTGCCCCGTCCCGGCGGGCGGCCCGAAACGAACGAGCCTCAGACTGCGCTCGGAGCATCCCGAGAGCAGTTCGAGCTCGCGCTCGCCGCCTGGGACCGGAACCGCCTGAATGCCTACGCGCCGGATGCGGCCGAGGGCGAGGGCCCGCGAGCGAACCGCGAGGAACTCGACATGGCCCTTCATGTCCTCACCGCGCCGGCTCCCGCCATCGACTGCATGCTGGGCAAGCTGCGCGTCATCCTCGAATACGCGCACCCCGGCGCCGGCACACAGCCCGACAAGTTCGAGCGCTTGGCGCTGCTCGGCCTGCCGCCCTCGCCCATCGGCGAGAGCGACGACTTCCAATTGCTCTAGCCGGCCGGCGGATCTGAGCCTGACCAAATACACCGGCAAGGCCATCAAGGGGTTCAAGCGGCAGGCCTCAGCGTTTTCGGTGCACATGATCGTTGTTGCGCATCCGGCCAAGCTTTCCGGCGGCGAGAGGCCCGGCCTTTACAGCATCCCCGACAGCACCCACTGGGCCAACAAGGTCGACGTAGGGATCGTCATCTACAAGCCCGAGTTCACCAGCGATCACGTCGAGATCAGCGTGGTGAAAAGCCGCTACCACGAACAGATTGGCCGACCCGGAACGGTGCGCCTGCGGTATGAGCGCACGACCCGTCGCTTCGAACGCGTCGCAGCCTCGGAACCGGAGGATGTCTGAGAGCGGAGATTGCTACCCGGCGAGCCCGGCTCGCGACCACGTCTGTCGCCGCCCGCTGACCCTTCCCACCATCGCCCGTCACCGGGGAGGGCACCTTAGCCCCAGCATCTATCCGTAGAGCTTGCTCATTTCCCGGAAGGAGATAAGGCGCCGCTGCCGGTCGTCCCAAAGGGTCAGCCGCACGCAGCCGAAGCTTTGCCAGAGGGTCAGGCGTCCGATGTCGCGCAGTTCCGGATGGTCGCGCAACACCTCAGGCAAGCGGTAATAGGGGATGCGGCTGCACAGATGATGCACGTGGTGCATGCCGATATTCGCAGTGAACCAGCGTAGAACTGCCGGCAGATCGTAATGCGAACTGCCGTGGAGCGCGGCCTCGTGGAATTCCCAATTCCCGTTCCCGGTCCAGTGCGTCTCCTCGAACTGGTGCTGTACGTAGAACAGCCAGACCCCCGCGGCGGCCCCCAGAATGACGATCGGCAGATGGACCAGCAGGAATGCCCCGATGCCTACGACCCAAATGAGCAGGCCCGCCACGATGGCAATGGCCAGATTGGTCGTCATCGTGCTGACCCATGGCGTCCAGCCCTTGCGGACAGAGCCGATCGGCAGGCGGCTTTCCAGCAGGAAAATATAGATCGGCCCGATGCCGAACATCACCAGGGGATGCCGGTAAAGACGGTAACGCATCCGCCCCCAACGCGAGCGCGCTAGATATTCGCGAACCGTCAGGGTGTCGATGTCGCCGATGCCGCGTTGATCGAGATTTCCGGCACTGGCGTGATGGATAGCATGGCTGCGGCGCCAGTGATCGTAGGGTGTCAGCGTCAGCACCCCGATCACCCGTCCGGTCCAGTCGTTGCCGCGTCTGTTGCCGAAGAACGAGCCGTGGCCGCAATCGTGCTGGATCATGAACAGGCGGACCAGAAGGCCGGCCGTGGGGACGATGAGCAGCGCATAGAGCCAGATGTGCTCAAGTTTCAGCGCAACAAGCATGGCGCTCCAGGCAAGAGCAAAGGGCACGGCGGTAATGAGCAATTCGCCGACGCTGCGGCGCGAATTGGATTGCCGGTAGCCGCTCAGCCGGCGTGCCCAGCTTTTTGCGTCGGACTTCACGGTGGTGCATTCGCCTGCCATCGACAACTGTGTCTCCGCATCTACGCACCTCGATCGCGCATATCTCGGGCGGGGTCATCGATGTTCGTGGGGGTGGCGCAGCGCTACTCGGCTCAGCCAATAGCATAGATTGTGGCAGGTAACCTTGTCGAAAATAAGCGACAGGCGTTGCTCGGCGAGGTGTCGTGACTGGTCCCGAACCGCCGGCGGACGAGCCATTTGCAGGTTGCCAAGTGGTGGGTGGTGGCAAGAGGGCAGGTTGGATCGCCTCCGCCGGCCGCTCAACGATCACCACGGCTTCGTCCGGTAAGGAGCGCCTTCGCCTCATCCCATGGCGCGCGGAGCCAGATCTCCCATTCTTCGTCCGTCTTGAGGATCACCGGCATCGCTTTTTCGTGAATTGGGAAAGACGATCTCGTTGGGCGATGTCGTCAGGAAGCCGAACCGTTCGTGTTCGCGTTCTCCATCGCGGACTTTGCGAACGCCGCGCCAAGGGCGTCCAGAAGCTGGCGAAGCAACGGTCGATCCGGTCCGCCGGTGAACCAGGCATTCGGTTTACTGACATGGTATGCCGAGTGCTACGTTCAGAGTTCGAGCCTCAGTGGTCGGAACGTTGCGGCAAGATGATCAATGAAGGCGCGCACGGCTGGCGGGAGCCCGCGCCGGGTAGTGAACACGATATGGACGATGCCGATATGCCCGCCCCAGTCGGGCAGCACCTGAACGAGGCGCTCTGCTGCGAGGTCGTCGCGGCAGATATGGTCGGGTAGCAGTGCTGCGCCCAGACCCGCGGCCGTGCGCAGGGCCGCGAAATCGCGGCAGGTGAGGCGCGGCTCGTGCCGCAGGCTGAACGTCGCGCCGTCCGGCCCCACCATATCCCAGACGATCTCGCCGGTTTCGTCGCTGGAACCCTGCATCGGCAGGCTGGCAAGCCCGCTGATGCAGGCATCCACCAGCGCCTCCGCCTGCTCGGCTTCCTCCAGCATGGCGCGGCAGCGCGCATAGAACGCTTCGTCCACCTCGGTGACGCGGAAGCGTCGCGAGGATCGCTCGATCAGGCGAACGCCGAGTTGCGCTTCGAGACCGGCGATGCGGCGGCTCAGGCGCGATTTCGGCAGGCGCAGCGCCCGCCCGGCGGCTGCGGCGGCTTAGACTGGTCGATAGTGGCACCGGGTGAAACCTATTGCCTCACAGGTCCGGCGCCATCAACCCGATGTCCGGCAGGGGCCGGTGCAGGGTCTTGGCTTTATCCCAGGGTGCACGAAGCCATGAGCTGGCCCCCGATCTTCGGGCAAGATATCCGGTGGGCTTAAGCTACTCCCTGGGCCTGCTGATCGGTTTCGATGGTGTTGAAGTAGACCACGGCGGCCGGCTGTCCGCGATGGGCAACTTGGAATCGCTGGTGGTTGTAGAAGGTGATCCAGCCCGATGCCCACCTTGGCCTGCGATTGTGGCAACGGCTGTACCCACCAATCGTGAAGCCGCACACCCTTTCTTTAAACAAATGATCTTGAATGGCAGGCGTACGACGCTTGCCCCCTGCAATGCCGGGTATCTCGTGTCGGCTGTTCAAACGGCCGATAAGTGTATCAAAGCTCTCGAGCCCGAATAATCGGAGAGGCGAATGTCGAAGTCTCGATCCGAGGGTTTCTGGATCTCGAACCTGCCTATCCAGTGGAAACTCGCCTGCGTCATCTCGTTCCTGATCGGGTTGCTGCTGATCGTCATCGGCTTCAATGCTGTCGCCGTCCGCTCAGCGACCGGCGCTCAGGATGATGCGGAGGCGCTCGTCAAGCTGGTCAATGAATCCGATGCGACGGCGCGCTCGATCTCGCGACGGCAAATCGCGTTGGTGCGCCTTATGTTCCAGGGCACCGACGTGGCGTTGGAGGGGTTCGAAACGGCCAGTGCCTCCGTTGCCTCCCATTTTTCGGCGCTACACAAATTCGTCGATGAGGACAGCGAACTCCGCAGTCCGGTGGAGCGAGCTTCGGCTACCAACGAGCGGTGGTATCAAGCCGCAGCGCTCCCGATGCTGCAACTTTCCGAACGCCTGCGTAAGGGTGTGGCGCCGGTTTCGGAACGAGACGGCGCGCTCAACGATTTTCTGGTAGCCGAAACCCAAAATGGGGGTAGCCGCGGAATCGTCGCGATCCTCGATGAGTTGATCAAGATCAGCGAAACGCGGCTCGACGACGCGCGTGAGCGGTTGCAACTGCGCGAAACCCGGCTCGCCTATATTAACGGCCTCGCCCTCATCATCACCTTGCTTGCCGGCGGTCTCGCATTCCTGATGGCGAGCGCGTCCATCGCTCGACCCTTGCGCCTTCTGGCCGGGCTGATGGAGCGCCTCGCCACGCACGATCATTCCATTGTCATTCCGTACCAGCATCGGCGCGACGAGGTGGGCATCATCAGCCGTGCCCTCGGCGTCTTCAAGGACATGGCGATTGCCACCCATCAGAACGACTGGGTGAAGACCGGGATCGCCGAACTCTCGGCCGAGATCCAACAGGCGGACGAGTTGCGGGCCTTTGCCGGGAGTCTCCTGCAAAAGCTGGCCCCGCGGCTGAATGCCGGGGTGGGCGTGTTCTTCGCCTATGACGAAGTGGCCGAGGAACTCCGGCTGCTCGGCAGCTACGGCTATCGGGAGCGCCGACATCTCTCGCCCAGCTACCGGCTCGGCGAAGGGCTCGTCGGCCAGTGCGCGCTCGAACGCAAGACCATCGTCCTCGCGCCCGTCCCGGAGGACTATGTGCGCATCCATTCGGGAACCGGCGAGGCAAGTCCGCGGGCGGTCCTCACCGTGCCGATCGTGGTCAAGGACCGCCTGCTGGGGGTTCTCGAGCTTGCGAGCTTCGAAACCTTCGACGCGACCCGCCAGCGCCTCGTGGAGGAGGCCGCCGTGGTCGTTGGCCTGTCGCTGGACAATCTCATGCGTGCTCTGCGCACGCGCGAACTGCTCGATCAGAGCCAGCGCCAGGCCCAGGAACTCCAGGCGGCCGAGGAAGAGCTGCGCGTCCAGCAGGAGGAGCTTCGCACCACCAATGAGCAGCTCCAGCAGCAGTCGCAACGATTGATCGCGTCCGAGGAGGAGTTGCGCGTCCAGGCGCAGGAGTTGCAGAAGATCAACGAAGATTTGCGGCGCAACTCTGATGCCGTCATGGAACAGAAGAGCCGCCTCGAGACCCTGCAACAGGAAACCGAGGCCAAGGCGGCGGACCTCGAGCGAGCCAACCAGTACAAGTCCCAGTTTCTCGCCAACATGTCCCACGAGCTGCGCACGCCGCTCAACAGCATGCTCATCCTGTCTCAGGATCTCGCCGAGAACCGCACGGGGAATCTCGACGAGGAGCAGGTGGAATCCGCCGTCATCATCCACTCAAGCGGCTCCAACCTGCTGCGGTTGATCAACGAGATCCTCGACCTGTCGAAGGTTGAGGCCGGCAAGATGGACGTGACGCGCGAACCGGTTCCCGTGGCGGCGTTCTGTCAGCGGATGGAGCGCAATTTCCGTCATGTCGCACAGGAGAAGGGGCTCGACTTCACGGTCGTGCGCGAGCCGGGCACGCCCGAGAGGATCCTCACCGACGACGGCAAGCTGGAGCAGATCACCAACAATCTGCTGGGAAATGCCTTCAAGTTCACCGGATCGGGCTTCGTGAAGGTCAGCCTTTCCGGCGCCGACGATGGCACGGCGCTGGCGATCGAGGTGTCCGACAGCGGCATCGGCATTCCGGCCGACAAGCTCGGCATCATCTTCGAGGCGTTCGAGCAGGTGGACGCCAGCACGCGGCGCCAGTTCGGCGGCACGGGTCTGGGCCTCGCCATTTCGCGCAGCCTCGCGACGCTGCTCGGCGGCACGCTCACCGTGCGCAGCGGCGAGCAGGAAGGCACGACCTTCCGCCTGATGCTGCCGGTGGGCGAAGTCGAGACCGCGACAACGCCACCGCTATCGCCCGTACCACGTCCCCCGGTGCCCGCGCCGCGCGCAGTTCACGCTATCGACGACGACCGCAACGACCTGCGCGAAGATGCGCCGCGAATCCTCGTCGTCGAAGACGATCCCGTTTTCGCGCGAACCTTGACCAATATCGCGCGCCGCAAGGGCTATCAGGTGCTGACGGCGACAGATGGCGAAAGCGGGCTCGACCTTGCCCTCCGGCTCCGGCCGACCGGCATTCTGCTCGATATCATGCTCCCAGGCATGGATGGGTGGAGCTTCATTGAGCGCCTGAAGCAGAGCCCTGCGACCCGGCACATTCCGGTGCACATCGTATCGGCGCTGGAGGAAGCCCCGCGCGGCCGGCAGATGGGCGCCATCGGCTTCATGACCAAGCCTGTCAGCTCGGAGCAGTTGTCGGAGGCGCTCGCCGCACTGGCGCGGTTCGCCCCGAATCGCACGCGTCGCGTGCTGGTCGTGGACGACGACGAAGCGGCGCGGATTGCCGTGCATAAGCTGCTCGCGCGCGAAGGCGTCGAGGTCATCGATGCAGCCTCCGGCGAAGAGGCGGTCGCCCGCATCGCGGATACCGAGGTCGACTGTATCGTGCTCGATCTCGGCCTGCCGGGAATGTCCGGCTTCGACGTGCTCGAGCATCTCGCCGACCAGTCGCGGCAGGTGCCGGTGGTCATCTATTCCGGCCGCGACCTCACCAGCGAAGAGAGTCTTCGCCTGCGGGGCTACACGGACAGCATCGTCATCAAGGGAGCGCTGTCGCCCGAGCGTTTGCTGGACGAGGTTAGCCTGTTCCTGCACAGCGTGCGCAGCGAACCGCAGACGTTGCCTGCTCATCCCGACGGAGACCTCGATGGTCGGCATGTCCTGCTGGTCGATGACGACATGCGCAATATCTATGCCCTCGCCAAGGTCTTGCGCGGCAAGGGGATGGCGGTCACGCTCGCCCAAGATGGGGCGAAGGCCCTGGCGCAGCTCGACGCCCAGCCGGAGGTGGAAATCGTCCTCATGGACATCATGATGCCGGTCATGGACGGCTACGAGGCCATGACCGAGATACGCAAGCGGGGCGGAGCCCTCGCCCGGCTTCCCATCATCGCCCTTACCGCCAAGGCGATGAAGGACGATCGGGAGAAGTGCCTCGCCGCCGGCGCGAACGACTATCTGTCGAAACCGATCGACGTCCCGCGTCTTCTGTCCATGATACGCGCGTGGCTGCCGCGCCGATGACGTCCGACGACGACCTGCTCGCCCTGGAAACCATCGAGATCGACCTGTTCGTCGAAGCCATGCTGCGGCGCTACGGCTACGACTTCCGCGACTATGGGCGGGCTTCCCTGACGCGCCGCGTGCGAGGCCTCGCGCAGCGCTTCGGCGCCAGCAGCATCAGCGGACTGACCGCGGCGATTCTCCATGCCCCGGACCGCATTGGCGAGGTCATCGGGGGACTGTCGGTGCCGATGTCAGAGTTCTTCCGGGACCCCCCCACGTTTCTGGCACTGAGAACACAGGTTCTGCCGCTGCTCGCTTCCTATGACCGGATCACGATCTGGCAGGCGGGCTGCGCGCGCGGCGAGGAGGTCTATTCGCTGGCCATCCTCCTCAAGGAGGCGGGGCTCTATCCACGCTGCCGGATTTTCGCGACCGATATCTCCAAGGCGTCGCTCGCCGGCGCCGAGGAAGGCATCTTCCCGCTCGCCGACATGCGCGACGCGAGCCGCCGCTACATGGAAAGCGGTGGAAGCCATAGCTTCTCCGCCTATTATCACGCGCGCTATGACCTGGCGAAACTGGATCGCGCCCTCATCGAGAATGTCATCTTCGCCGAGCATAATCTCGTCACGGACGAAGTGTTCTGCGAGGCGCATCTGATCCTATGCCGGAACGTGATGATCTATTTCAACGATCGTCTGCAGGCCCGCGCGTTGCGCCTGTTCTCGGATACGCTGGTCCGTGGCGGTTTCCTGTGCGTCGGCGACCACGAGAACCTGCTTCCGTCCGCTGCGGCTCCTTTCCGACGGATGGACGCCGCCGTCCCGATCTTCCGGCTGAAGCGTGGGGTCGAGGAAATATGAAGGCGGTGGTCATCGGCAGCTCCGCTGGCGGACCTCTCGCCCTTCATCAGCTGCTGCCTCTGCTCAAGCCGAACCTGGACGCGCCGGTAATCGTCGTGAGCCACCTGGCAGAAGGGGCCGACGAGCTCATGGCGACGGGGCTTTCAGGCGTTTCGCGGCTTCCGGTGCGGATCGCCGCCGAACGCATGCCCGTGCATGCCGGAGCGATCTACGTGGCACCGGCAGGTTATCATCTGCTGATCGAGCCGGACCGGCGGTTCGCCTTGTCCGTCGACGAACGGGTCCGCTTTTCACGTCCTTCCATTGATGTATTGTTCGCAAGCGCAGCAGAAGTGTATCGGAGGGAGCTCATCGGTGTGGTCCTCAGCGGAGCGAACTCAGATGGCGCCGAGGGATTGAGCATCATTCGACGTTTCGGCGGAATCGCCCTGATCCAGGACCCTAGGGAAGCAAGCGTCCCGACGATGCCCCTCGCCGCCATCGAGAGGGCGGGGGCAGATTTATGCGCGCACGTGGCCGATCTCGCCGCCCATATCAACCAACATATCCGATCATGAACTCGTCCATGACAGCAACCGCCGACGGTGCGCCGCTGCCGAAAATCCTCGTGGTGGACGATATCTCCGCCAATCTCGCAGCCATGCGGCGCCTGCTCGCGAGCGTGCGCGCCGATCTCTACGAAGCAAGCTCCGGAAACGAAGCGCTGGCTTTGTGTCTCGACCATGATTTTGCGCTTATCCTGCTGGACGCGCACATGCCGGACATGGACGGCTTCGAGGTGGCCGGGCATCTCGCCGATGATCCAAGGACATGCAGCATCCCTGTGATCTTCGTCACCGCAGCCTATCTCGACGATCTTAACCGCCTGAAGGGCTACACGTTCGGTGCCGTCGATTATATAGCCAAGCCGATCAACGATGCGGTGCTGCTCTCCAAGGTGACCGTGTTCCTGGATCTGCACGTGAGCAAGCTGCGGCTGACCGCTGCTCTTGAGGAACTGGAGCGGCGGAATCGCCAACTCGAGGACGAGATTGAAGAGCGTAGGCGGATCGAGCGGCAGATCCGCCACATGGCGACCCATGACGCTCTCACGGGCCTTGGCAACCGCATCCTTTTTCTGGACCATCTCGGGCGCGAGGCGGCTTCCTCGGACCATTATGGCGGGCAGTTTGCTCTTCTCTACATCGACATAGACGGCTTCAAGCAGGTGAATGACTGCTATGGCCACACGGTCGGCGATATGCTGCTGGTCGCCATTGCAAACCGCTTGCTCGGCAAGGAACGACAGGAAGACATCGTCGCACGTCTCAGCGGAGACGAATTCGCTATAATCGTACCTAAGGTTATTGACCCGGAATCGGTCATGCTAAAGGCGCAGGATATAATCCAGAACATTAGCAGATCATATGCGATTACGCTTGATGGACATGCGCTCAATGTCGATATCAGTGCCAGCAT
This sequence comes from Ancylobacter sp. GW821-FHT10E12, assembly GCF_058809335.1. Lineage (NCBI taxonomy): Bacteria > Pseudomonadati > Pseudomonadota > Alphaproteobacteria > Hyphomicrobiales > Xanthobacteraceae > Ancylobacter > Ancylobacter sp. GW821-FHT10E12. The sequence continues at coordinate 149,423 of NZ_JBXASN010000008.1, forward strand.
AGGCGTTGCAGTGTATCCTATTCATTCCAGAAATAAGGAAGAATTAGTCCGGATCGCTGACATTGCCATGTATACCGTCAAGCAGCGCGGGAAGAACGGCGTTCTATTGGCGAGTCGATCAGCCGAGAAATCGGATCTTTAGCCGATACAGAACATAAACGACTATGTGGGCATGCAGCATGAGCCCGCCGGCCAGCCCTACGGCAATGAGCCATTACCCTGCCGCCTAGTCCATCACTGCCACGAGGATCATGGAAAGGCTGAGTGGCAGGAAGAGAGCCACGGCGGCGGCAATGTGCGAGACGGCGTTGACCAACATGGTGTAGGGCGCGACGAGCTCCGCTGGCCGAAGGTCGAGGACGGCCTCTGGACGCTGGTGCGGCGCTGCCGCTACGTTCTCGCTGGGGTTGCAAGGGGCATCAATGAGAACAGCCTCATTGGGGTTAGCGCTGCTGACGCTTTCCGAGGATATACGATCAAACTCAGCGTCGCGCATCCCAATCCGCCACCATCAAAAGTGGTGGCGCGATCCATCGCGGACGACATTATCGCGTTCGTCGGCCGGGAACAGCTTATCGCAGCCCATCCAGTTTACGACCAGGGCGGGTGGCTCGACAAGGTGCTGGACGCCGCCGCCGTGCATCTCGCGGCTTCATCGGCCAGCGTCGTCGCCTGGGCGTCGGCGCTTAATGCTTACGAAGGCGTTCACGCGATTCCGCTGATGACGATCGATAAGAGCAAAGGGCTCGAATATCACAGCGTTATCTTCGTCGGTCTGGACGATGGCGCATGGTGGAGTTTTGCTGGCGATCAGATCGAGGCGACCGCAGGGTTCTTCGTCGCCTTCACCCGCGCCAAGCAGCGCGCCATCTTCACCTATTGTGCGCGACGTGGTGCCCGGACAAAGATCGCAACGCTATATAATCTTCTGAGCAAAGCGGGTGTACAAAGCGTGCAGATCGCTTAGCTCAGTCTCGCAGTTGGTCGGGGTCATATATTGAATTGAGATGACATCGCCGCGTCCCCGGCTTTCATCGTAGGCGCGCAGGACTTGTTCGCCTCCGTAAAAGCTGTTGCAACCGATTGCTACGTTGCCATAACGCGGGCTCTCGTCAAACCGGGATACTCTAGGATGAGGTGGTAACAAGAAAAGGCGGCGGGATACGCCTTGCCAGCGGGCACCGTCTTCGAATGGTTGGAAACGCGGCTTTTCTTCTTCTTATTCAGCCAACAGCTTGTTCGACCATGCCTTCCAGCGATGGACCGGGACCACCCCTTCGCTGTGGCGTGCGCAGCAGTGGGCTGACAACGAAAATCGCAGCGGCAGCCAAGCTCCTTTCCGACTTTGAGCCCGCCCGTCCTCCGAAGCGCCCGACACGCCGAGCGTTAGTAAGCGAGTTCGTGGAGCCCTCCGGCCAGCACACGGATTCCATCGACGATGTCTTCGAGCGAGGAAAACTTGTCCGGTGTGTGGCTGCGCCCATCCTTCGAGCGCACGAAAACCATCGCAACCCGCGCGACCGCCGCCATTTGCTGGCTGTCATGACCCGCGCCGCTCGCCATCTTCATGAACGGCACCCCTTGCGTTTCGGCGGAACGGGCCAGCGCCTCGACAATCCCCGGATCGCTCGGCACCGCGGGGTGATCGAGCACGATCTCCCACTCGACGTCCAGATTCCGCCGGTGCGCGACCTCTCGCATGATCGCCTCGTGCGTAGCCCACAGCGCCGCGCAGCGTTCCGGGTCGGGATGGCGGGCGTCGAGCGAGAAAGTGACCCTCGATGGAATGGCGGCGGTCAGATTCGGCGAGACGGACACTCGCCCGACGGTGGTCACTGCCGGGCGTCCCCAGCGATGCGCCGTGTCGATGGCCGCGGACGCCACTTCGCAGAAGCCCGCCATGGCGTCCCGCCGAATGTCCATCGGGAAGGCGCTCGCGTGGTTTTCGGTGCCGTGCAGCGTCACCATGTAGTGGCGGATGCCGGTGATGCCGGTGACGACCGCGACCGGCAGGCCCGCCTGTTCGAGGATCGGGCCCTGTTCGATGTGGAGTTCCACGAAGGCTTCGATATCCTCGCGACGTGCCTCCGCTATCCGAGCCGGGTCGAGCCCGACTTCCCGCATGGCCTTGGCGATGCTCTCTCCCGAATAGGCGATTACCCGATCGGGCACGCCCGTCCCGATCCGGCCGGTGACAGCCCGCGATCCCCAGAAGTTCGCGGCGGGAAAGCGGCTCGCCTCCTCCTCGCAGAACGCGACGGCTTCAAGCGGCAGGCGGGGCGGGCCGAACTGTTCCTTCAGCGCGCGGATGGCGATGAGCCCCGCAATGGCGCCGAGCGCGCCGTCATAGCGTCCCCCCGGCGTCTGGCTGTCGATATGCGATCCCGAGACCACCGCCTTGCCGTGTGCCTCGGTGCCGGAAAGGCGGCCCCATACGGAGCCCACGGCATCGATACGTGTTTCGAGCCCGGCCTCGCGGCACCATTTGGCATAGTGCGCGGTCGCGCCCACCCATTCGGGCGAGTATACGGTGCGCGAAACACCGATCTCGCCGACCGCTCCGAAGTGGGCCAGTTCCGTGATGTAGCTTTCGACGAGTGTCGGGTCGATCTGGACCGAGATTGCCAATGCAGTTCCTCTGAAACGAGTTTCCCATCCGCGGGACGGTTTGCGGATGTCACGCGGCGAGCGCGGCGGCGTGCGGCGAATAGGCCGCAATGCGTTCGATATCGAGCTCCACGCCGAGCCCGGGCCGGTTGGGAATCTCGAGGCAGCCCTCGCTGTCGAGACGGAAGGGCTCGGTGAGGATTCCGTCGACATAGGCGCTGCCGCCGATGAACTCGACATAGCGCACATCCGGGAAGGCCGCCGCCATTTGCAGGTCGGCCGCGACGCCGAGTGCGGTGTTCCAGCCGTGGCCGACATAGGTCACCCCGAAATCGTCGGCCATCCAGGCGATTCGGCGCTGCTCGGAAATGCCTCCTACCTTGGTGACGTCGGGCTGCACGATGTCGAGCGCCCCTCGCGCCAGCCAGGGGAGGAAAGCCTGGCGGCGGGTAAGCACCTCGCCGCCGGCGATGGGAACGGGGCTTGCGCCGCGCAGCACGATGAAGTCCTCGATCGCATCGGGCCGCAACGCTTCCTCGAACCAGGCCACGTCGTAGTCGGCCAGCATATGGGAGGTGCGGATGGCCCATTTGAGATTGGCGTTCCAATGCGCATCCGATCCGCCCGCATCCACGAAGAGCTTCGCCTCCGGCCCGATGGCCTCGCGGGCCGCACGCACGATCGCTTCGTCCAGCGCATGGCTGTCGCGCCGGCCAAACGGTCCCCAGCCGATCTTGAAGGCGCGGAACCCGTCGCGCTGGCGGAACATGGCGAGTTGGTCGGCCATGACCGCAGGCTCATCCATGAGCAGCGAGCAATAGGGCTGCACGCTCTCCCGGTAGCGTCCGCCGAGAAGCTGGCCGACCGACAGCCCGGTCACCTTGCCGAGAATGTCCCACAGGGCGATGTCGATGCCGCTGATCACATGGGTGAGCGTGCCGCCCCGGCCCATCCAGAACGTGTTCTGGTGCATCTTCTCCGACACCTTTTCGGGTTCGAGGGCGTTTTCGCCGAGGAAGAGCGGCTCCAGCACCTTCAGTCCCGCCTCGACCAGATGGCCGTTGGTGAAGACGCTGCCATGGCCGACGACGCCTTCCTCGGTGTGGACCGCGATCAGCGTATGGACGGAATCGTCGGGGCGGATCTCCTCCGACCAGCCGCCCTTCGGGCTCGCGCCGGCCAATGGAGCGGCGACGATCTTGCGGATGCGCAGGGCGGGAAGCACGGTACTGCGTTCACCTGACGCGAGTGGGCGCGGGGTCGACATCATGGACTGTCCTTCAATAGCCGAGCGCGGGATCGACGCGGTTCTCGAGCGGCCGTCCGTCCGCGTAACGCGCGAGATTGTCGACGAAAATGCGGATGCAATGGTCGATATAGGTGCTGTGATCGTCGACATTGCAGTGCGGCGACGCGATGAGACGCGGAACGGCCCACATCCGGTCGCCGGGTGAGGGCGGCTCTTCGGGGAAGACTTCGAGAACGGCTCCCGCGAGCGTACCGTCTTCCAGACGGTCGTAGATCGCGTCGTAGTCGAACACCTTCGCGCGCCCGAGCACCACCACGCCGGCGTCCTGGGGCAGGAGATCGACGCGCCGACGGTCGACCAGGCCCTGGGTGAACGGCGTCAGCGGCAGCGTCGAGATTAGGATGTCGGTGACGGGCAGGATGTCGTCCAGCGCGTCGAGCGTGGCGATGCGGTCGAGCGGCGCCTCGCTCACGCCGGTCCGGTTGATGCCGATCAGCCGGCAACCGGTCGGTCGCAGCGCCCGGGCGGCGCCGGTGCCGATGGCGCCCGTCCCGAGCAGCGTGACCGTCTTCGCCGCCAGGGTCGGCCCGAATACCGGCGACCATCGATTCTGAGCACGGTCGTCGACAAAGCGCGGAATCTGGTAGGCGATCATCAGCGCGGCGGCGAGGGCATATTCGCCCCCCTTTGCCGCATGGACCCCCGAGGCATTGGTCAGCAATAGCCCCTCGGGAAAATCGGCCAAATGCTTCTCCGCCCCGGCCGAGGCGAGTTGCATCCATTTCAGCCCCGGCGCCGCTTTCCTCGCCGCGGCTGCGGTCACGGACCCGGTTGAGAACAGCACCTCGCAGTCGGGTGGAATATCCGCTTCCGCGGAGCCCTCCGAGAGGAACACCCCCGCCGGATCGAGGCCGAGATGACCGATTTTCTCCCGAATCGCGGAAATGTCGGTTCGGAGCGCCGACGCCCCTTCGGGGTCGGAGAGGACATGAATATTTATATTTTTCATAGGCTTGACCTCGCGTCGCCCGCCTTGAAACATATCGATATACGCAATTGACTTGCGTATCAAAGTATACATTATGCTCACATTCAAGGTGCTGCCGGCAAATGGCCTGGCCGCAAAAAAGCAGAGAGGCTCCATTTCCAGAGGGGCCAACCGAGACAGAGGTTGAAAAGATGCTCGACGCGATCCGACGCGGGGTCCTCGCTGGAGCTGCCCTAGCGGCAGTCATCATCATGCTGCCCGCGGCCGTTCTGGCCGAAGGGACAGTCAAGCTCGCGGCCGCCGGCCCGATGACGGGTCCCTCGGCCGAGACCGGTCAACGGATGAAGGCGGGCATCGAGCTCGCCGTCAAAGAGATCAACGCGGCGGGCGGCATCAAGGGCAAGACGCTCGTCGTCGACTTCTACGACGACGAGGGCAAGCCCGAGAGCGCGGCCGCCGTCGCCCAGAAGATCGCCTCCGACCCGGAGGTCGTGGGCGTGATCGGCCATATCAATTCGTCGTCCACCATGGCGGCGATGCCGATCTACAAGCGCGCGGGGCTGACCGAGATTTCGGGCAACTCCTCGGCCTTCAAGGTCACCCATATGGGCTTCGACAACATCTTCCGGGTGATCATCAACGACCAGGGCCAGGCACCCGTCGCGATGAAGCACATCGTCGAGGACCAGGGTCGCAAGAAGATCGCGATCATCTACGAGAACAGCGACTACGGCAAAGGCGCGATGGAATCGGCCAAGAAGACTGCCGAGTCGCTGGGCGCCAAAGTGGTCGCGGCCGAGACCTACCAGCCGGGTGTCGATCGCGACTTCGCGGCCCAGCTCACCAAGATCATGGCGGCCTCGCCCGACGCGCTCTTTCTTGCTGGCCAGTACGGCGAAGGCGGCGCGATGTTCAACCAGGCCTACCGGCTCGGACTCACCACCAATGGCAAGGTGCTGAAAGCCGGCTTCGACGGCCTGCGCCAGGGCCCGTTCATCGATCTCGCCGGCAAGGACGCGGTCGAGGGGCTGCTGATCTTCGCGAGCTTCAATTCGCTCTCGGATGCACCGAAGACGGCGGAGTTCCGCGAAAAGACCATGCGCCTCTTCGGCCATCCCCCGACCGAGCAGGAAGCGCACAACTACGACGTGACCTTCATCTACAAGGCCGCGCTCGAGGCGGGCGCCACCAAGGAGACGATGACCGACTATATTCGCAAGACGAACATGGAAGGCGTCTCGGGCCATCTCCAGTTTGACGCGAACGGCGACGTGAAGGGCAAGGAGATGGTGATCTTCACGGTCAAGGACGGCAAGTTCGCGCCCTACGCCAAGTGAAGATCACACAGCACGCGGGGCGCCCCCGCGCCTTGCGTGCCACGTGACCGCGCCTGCCGAAAGAGGACATCATGGCCAAGAAGATGCTGAACTATGCGGGTGTCGCCGAGGGCGAGAAGCCGATGGGCCCGGCGCCGCTGTCTCCCGCCATCGCAATCGGTGATTTCGTCTATGTCTCGGGCCAGGTCGGCATCGATCCCGCGACGGGCGAGATCATCGAGGGCGGCATACTCGAGCAGACCCGCCAGACCTGCGAGAACATCAAGGCGCTGCTCGCCGTTGAAGGGCTGAACATGGACCATGTGGTGAAAAGCCTCTGCTTCCTGACCGATGTCGGCGACTTCGCGGCGATGAACTCGGTCTATGCGAGCTATTTCCCCGACCCGAAGCCCGCACGCTCGACGGTCGGCATCGCGCTTGCCGACCCACGGCTCCTCGTCGAGATCGAGGTCGTGGCGCACCGGCAGGCCGCATGAGCGCGCCTGAAGACATCGGCACCGCCCATGCGGGCGCGCCGCCGCTTCTCGAGGTGGATGCCTTGAAGAAGTCCTTCGGCGGCGTGCAGGCCGTGGGCGGGGTCGACATGACCATCGCGCGAGGAGAGGTCATCACCATTATCGGGCCGAATGGCTCGGGCAAATCGACCTTCTTCAACCTCCTTACCGGGATCTACGCGCCTGACGCGGGTTCGATCCGGCTCGAGGGGGTCAATCTCGCGGGGTTTCCGTCGCATCGGATCGCCGAAGCCGGGATCGCGCGCACGTTCCAGAACATACGTCTCTTCAACAACCTGACGGTCATCGAGAACGTGATGATCGGCATGCACGGCTCGATCCGGGCGAGCCTGATCGAGACGATATTCGGCGGCCGGGCGCTGCGCCGGCGTGAGGCGGCGGCGCGTGAGACGGCGATGGAGCATCTAGGGCTCTTCCGCAAGCGTCTCTACCCGCGACTCGACCATCCCGTCTTCACCCTCTCCTATGCCAACCGGCGACGGGTGGAGATCGCGCGCGCGCTCGCCGTGAACCCGAAGCTCCTGCTGCTCGACGAACCGACGGCCGGCATGAACCCCTATGAGACCGCCGAGCTCGTCGACAACATCCAGGAGATACGTGCCTCCGGTCTGACCATGGCGATCATCGAGCACAAGCTCGACGTGGTGAACCGCATCTCCGACCGCGTCGTGGTTCTCGACCAGGGATTGAAGATCGCCGAAGGTAGCGCCGAAGAGGTGCAGAATGATTCTCGCGTGATAGAGGCCTATCTTGGACGCCCGACAGCCGCTGCTTAAATTCGACAAGGTCGATGTCTGGTACGGACCGCATCACGTGCTGCAGTCCGTGGACTACGAACTGTACGAGGGCGAGATCGTCTGCCTGCTCGGCGGCAATGCTTCCGGCAAGTCGACCACGATGAAGTCGATCCTGGGCGTGACCCGCCCCCGGCGCGGCACGATCACCTTTCGCGGCGAGCGAATCGACCGCTGGGAGACGGGGGATCGCGTTCGCGCCGGCATCGCCCCGGTACCCGAGGCGCGACGGGTCTTTCCCGAGATGACGGTGATGGAGAATCTCGAGCTCGGCGCCTACACGAAGAAAGGTGACCTCTCCGCCACCTACGATAAGGTCTTCACCCTCTTCCCCCGGCTGAAGGAGCGCCGCCGCCAGGCCGCCGGCACCATGTCGGGGGGTGAACAGCAGATGCTCGCCATCGGCCGGGCGCTGATGTCGGACCCGAAGCTCATCTGCATGGACGAGCCCTCGATGGGCCTCTCGCCCCTTCTCGTCCAGCGGGTGTTCGAGATCATCAAGCAGCTGAACGAGATGGGTGTCACCATCTTCGTCGTCGAGCAAAACGCCAATGCCGCGCTCGCGATCGCCGATCGGGGTTATGTGATCCAGAACGGCCGCATTGTCATGGCCGACACGGCTGCGAAGCTTCTGAACAATCCCGAAATGAAAAGCGCCTATCTGGGGAAGATCTGACATGGGCAGCATCCCCGCCTCGCTGCGCACGGCCGTCCGCCAAAGGATCGGCGAGGATCTGGCCCGCTATCTTGAAGGTCGGCCTCGCGACATGAGTTCCGAGATGCGCGACCCGAACGAGGAGGCGATGGAGGCCTATCGCCTCGTGCCCCGACTGATGGCCGGGCTCGCCGGCACCGATCCGGGGGCGGACTGGATGGGCACACGCATTGCGGCACCGGTGATCGTCGGCGCGTTTGCGGCCGACATCATCCTTGATCCCGTGGGTGTGGTGCCGATCGCGCGGGCAGCGGGCCGCCTCGGCCTGCCCATCGTCATTTCCGAGGAATGCCTGACGCCGCTGCCCGATATCGCCGCGGTCAATTCCTGCGTGGCGCTGCAGCTGCGCGGCGCCGGCGAGCTCGACCGGGCGCTGGCGCTCGCCGGCCACGCGGTCGAGGCGGGTGCCAAAGGCATCGTGATGACCGGCCTCGCCCCCGCCCACCCCCGGCCGGGACTTTTCCCGGGCGGCGTCGACATCCAGTCCGAGACGAAGGCGCGTGGGCTGAAGACCATCGCCGACCGGGGAGACGGGCGAGAGGTACGCCCCTTTCCCGGCTGGAGTTGGGAGACGCTGGCCGCCTTCTGCCGCGGCGCCGGAGAGATGGGGCTGCCGGTTCATCTGAAGGGTGTGCTCCACCCCGACGATGCGGAAGCGGCGCTTGCCGCTGGATGCGCGGGTGTCATCGTCTCGAATCTCGGCGTCAGGAACCTGTATCGCTGGCAACCGGCCGTCGAGGCCCTGCCCGGTATCGCCGCGGCGGTTGCCGGGCGCGGCACGGTGGCGCTCGACGGAGGGGTGCGCGAGGGACCCGATGCGGTGGTCGCGGCCTGCCTCGGCGCCGATGTCGTCATGATGGTCCGGCCGGTCGTCTATCGCGCCATTTCCGGTGGGGAATCGGCTGTGTACGACTTCCTGTCGACTGTCATCGAGGATATCGACACCATTTGCTTCTGGATGGGGGCGCGTTGCTTTGACGCCCTGGAATCCAGCCATGTCGTAAAGTTGTGAGAAAACATCTTGTCGAACGGCGACGATGATTTCCGGCATCGCAGCCTGCCCGAGCAGGTTGCCGATCATATTGTGGTGCTGATCGCCAAAGGGCAGATCAAGGCGGGCGACCGGCTGTTCGAAAACGACCTGTGCAAGATGCTGGGGGTGAGCCGCATTCCGGTGCGCGAAGCGCTTCGTATTCTCCAGGCACAGGGCGTGCTTCGGACCGAGCCCAACCGCGGCAGCTTCGTCAACGAATACGGCTCGGCCGAGACCACGGAAATGCTGAAGGTACGCCTGACGGTAGAGCGGCTGGCGCTCCGCCGTCTCGTGCCGCTCGTCAGGCGCGATGCAGAGCTGCTGGCGCCGCTGCGCCGCGCGGTCGAGCAATTGCGCGACCAGACCCGTCTCAGGAACAAGCTCGCTTCCTGCCAGGCCGATCTCGAGTTCCACCATCGAATTGTTGAGCTCTCCGAGAGCCCGACATTGCTCACGGTCTGGGAGATGCTGGCGCGCGGCATTCTGGTCTTCTTCATGCACGAGCGGCACGAATATTACGACCACGAGCGCAATGTCCGCGACCATGAGCAACTCGTCGAGGCGATCGAGGCGGGCCGACTCACCGCACTCGACGACCTGATCGAGGAACATATCCTGAAGCTGTACCCGCTGCGCGTTCCGGAGGCCGGAGGCCCAGCCGCGTAGACGTTCTCCTGCCGCGGTTTCGGTGAACTCACGTCCACCGGAAGATGCCTCCCTGTCGTTCTGGCCCGGTTTCGCGACCCTTTACACCCGTCATGGCCGGGTCAAGCCCGGCCATGACGCAGCTTGCTCCGCCACGCTGGACTGGAACGTCGATCACGTTTGGCGATACAGCCTCGCACGGCGTTCGAGCGCGGCGCCGATCGTCTCGGCGATGAAGGTGCGGTCCGCCTCCGTCATCGGCAGCGAGAGCGCAAACTGGCTGCGCGCCGCCGAATAGATGCCGGTCTCGAGCAGGTCGAGATGCAGGAGCGCGCGGCAGTCGGCCTGCTCGGGCAGATCCTCCGGGCTTCTGACTGGCCGGTCGGTGAAGTGCAGTGCCATGACCGAGCCCAGACCGGTGAACTGCGCGGGGATGGCGAGATCGGTGCAGATCGCGTTCAGCCGCGCGCGCAACGCCTCGCCCTCGTCATAGAGACTGGCGGCGCGCTTGGGGGTGAAGACGTCGCGGAATGCCGCGGCGCCGACGCGCATCGAGAAGACGTTGTTGTTGAACGTTCCTGCATGGGGCAGGGCGTCGGCGCGGAACGGATCGAACCGGGCCAGCAGATCGACGCGCCCGCCGAAGGCGCCGAAGCCGAAGCCGCCTCCGAGATATTTGCCGAAGGTGGCAAGGTCGGGCATCACCCCATAGAGACCCTGTGCGCCGGCAGGCCCGTGGCGCGAGGTCACGATCTCGTCGAAGACGAGAAGGGCGCCCGTCTCGTCGCAGGCGGCGCGCAAGGCGGCGAGAAACGCGGGCTCGGCCGGAATGCAGCCGGCATTGGTCATGATCGGCTCGACGATGACGGCGGCAAGCTGCGACCCCGCCGCCCGGATGCGCGCGGCGATGTCCGGTGCGTTGAAGGTCTCGAGCTGCCACTCGAAGGGCACGCGCATCTGTGCGCTGCCCGCCATGCCGAAGACGCCGCCGTGATAAGCGCCGTGAAAGGCCATGATCCCGCACCGCCCGGTGACGATGCGGGCCAGAGTGAGCGCGTAGAGATTGGCCTCGGTGCCGGAATTGCAGAAGCGCAGGCGCTCCACCGCCGGAAAGCGGCCGGCAATGAGTTCGGCCAGCTCCACATCCGCCGCCCCCGGCGCGCCGTTCGAAAGGCCCGCCGCCAGCGTCGCCTGGATCTCCGCCACCACCACCGGATGGCTGTGGCCGTACAGCCCGGCCGTGTATTCGACCAGCGCGTCGAGAAGGTCATGCCCATCGGCATCGACGATTCGCACCCCCTCGCTCCGCGCCGCATACAGGGGAAAGGGCGCGAAATGAAGCGCGGTGCGCGTATTGCCGCCCGGCATGCTCGCCTGCGCCCGCCTGTGCAGCGTCTCGCTCGTCGAGTTGCGCCTTGCATAAGCGCGACGCGCCTCGGCCAGCGCCTCGTCGAGCGAGGCCGTCGTGATTGTGCCGGTCACTGCCATTTCCTCCCTGTCTGTCTCCGCGTAATTTTTCCAGAATTTCGGGCGGTGACAAGGCGCACAAATGATGGGCGGTCTACGAATTTCTCAGTCAATATATTGATATTACACATATTTTTGTGTCTGCAATCGAGGCTGACTGGCGTTGACATCGATATGAAAGTATACATTATGTCAAAAAAGACCATCCTGAAACCGGGGTTGCGGACGAAATGGCCGAGAGGAGCCGATGCTGAAGCTCAGGATGAATCAGGGCGACCCGACCGAAGGCCGCATCTACTTCCTCCCGCATTTCGTGGCCGCGGATCGCGGCTACTTCTCCGATGCAGGGGTCGATGTGGAATTCGTCTGGGCCCAGCCGGGTGACCATCTGGCGAAGAGCGGCCAGATCCCCGCCGTGCTGTCCGGGGCGGCCGACCTCACCGTGGGCGGCCCGATGGTCACCATGCGCATGCTCGCCGACGGCTCGGCGCATCTCGTGAACTTCTGCGCGCTGGTGCGGCGCAATCCCTGGTATCTGGCCGGCCGGCAGCCGGAAGAGGGCTTCACGCTCGCCTCGCTCGCGGGACGCACGGTATTCGACGCCGCGTCGATCACTACCGCGACCCTGAGCCTGCGTCATTCCCTGGCCAAGGCCGGACTTTCGGAAAGCGTGAAGGTGATCGAGCTCGAGCACGAGGACCCGGCCGCCATCGAGGATTTCATCGCTGGCCGCGGGCCGGGCGGCGAGGCGCAGGTGATCTACCACTCGATGCATGCGTTGGCGCCGGCCCTGGCCGAGGGGCGCCTCGCCGAGCTTTCCGATCTCGCCCGCTATACCGGCGATGTGCCGTGGAGCGCCTACATCACCCGGTCCGAGACGCTGGCCGACCGCGCCGACGCCCTCGCGGCCTTCACGGCGGCGATCGGCCGGGCGCTCGCCCATGTCGCGCAGACCCCGGCCGCCGAGCTCGCCGCCGAGGTGGCGCCGCATTATCCCGGCTATCCGCCCGCCGCGCTCGTCTACGGCATCGACGCCTACAAGCGCCTCGGCGTCTGGGCTGCCGGCACAATCATCCACCGCGCCGATTTCGAGCGCTTCCGAGCGCTGTTGATCGACAGCGGATGGTTCTCGACACCGGTCCCCTACGAGCAGCAGGTGGCCACCGACTTCGTCTCCGCCTCCACCGTTTGAGGTCCATCCATGATGCCGCATTCGCTCGAGAATAAGGAACTGATCCGCTACTACGAGGAACGCGGCTGGTGCGGCCGCGTCGGCTTCGGCGAGCGGCCCGCCATTATCGTCGTCGATCTGGCGCAGGCCTGGATGAAGGGCGAAAAGATCGGCAGCGATCTCTCGGCCGTGGTCGAGGCGACGATCTCGCTGCTCACGCGGGGCCGGGCAGCTGGAATCCCGGTCTTCTTCTCCACCATGGCCTTCGAGCCGGACCTCTCCGATGCCGGCGGGGTGATCGAGAAGAAGCTCCGCCATTTCGACGACATGATAAAGGGCTCGCCCGACATCGAGCTGCTGCCGGAGCTCGACCGCCAGCCGGGCGAGGTGTTCTTCATCAAGCAGCGGCCAAGCTGCTTCTACGGCACGAACCTGCTGTCGCAGCTGATCGGTCGTTCCGTCGATACGCTGATCGTCACCGGCTGCTCCACCTCGGGCTGTATCCGGGCGACATGCGAGAGCGGGATCGACAACAATTTCCGCGTCATCGTGCCGAAGGAAGCCGTGGGCGACCGCTGCAAGTCCGCTCACGAGGCCAATCTCTTCGACATCAATGCCCGCTACGCCGACGTCCTGCCGATCAGCGAGGTCGCGCACTATCTCGACGGCCTCGCCGCCCGCCGCCGGGGGGAGGCCGCGTGACGGCAGCGACCCGCATCGCCGGCGAGGCGGGGCTTCCCGGGTTCGAGCCCGGGCGGCTGCTCTATCTCTCCCGAAGCGACCTCCTGGCGCTGAAGCTCTCGATGGCAGACGTCATCGCGGCGGTGGAGGATTGCCTCCTCGCCCAGGCGGCGGGGCGCACGATCATGCCAGGCAAGGCCAGCCTTGCCTGGCGGGAGGGCGGACGGCTGAACGGCAACGCAGCCTTTCTCCAGGACACGGGCGCGCTTGGCATAAAGTGGAATGCCGAGGTGCCCGCCAATGTCGCCAAGGGCCTGCCGAACCTCACCGCGCTCGTCCTGCTCAACGATCCCGTGACCGGCTTTCCGGTCGCGGTGATCGACGGCACCTGGATCACCGCCATGCGCACGGGTGCGGCCTCCGCCCTCGTTGCCCGGCATCTGGCGCCGAGCCGGGTCGACAAACTCGCCCTGATCGGCTGCGGCGTGCAGATGCGCACCCAGCTTCTGGGGCTGCTTGAGGTCATCTCTCCCGCACGGATCGTGGTCAACGACATCCGCCCCGAGGCGGCCATGCAGTTTCAGGCGCAGATGCAGGCGCGTACCGGCCGGCAGATCGAGATCGCGGCCACCGCGGAGGCCGCGATTCGCGATGCGCAGGTCGTCGTCTCGGCCACGAAATTCGCCGTGCAGCCGGATCCCTGCCTGCGGCGTGACTGGATCGCGCCCGGAGCGCTCGTCATGCCGGTCGATGTGGGTACGGTCTGGGAGTCGGCCGCCTATCTCTCGGCCGACAAGTTCACCACCGATCGCTGGGACATGCTCGAATGGCTGGCAGGGGAAGGGCATTTTCCGCAGGGCCTCCCGAAGCTGTACGCCGAGCTTCACGAGCTTCTCTCCGGGAAGAAGCTCGGGCGAGAGAGCGAGAGCGAGTTCATCTTTTCGATGATCGAGGGCATGCCGATCGAAGACATGATCCTTGCCCGGCTGGTCGCCCTGCGGGCTGCCGGATCGGGGATCGGGCAGTGGCTGGATTTCCTCGCGGATCCCTCGAGCAACTATGACTTCTGACAGGATTGAGCCCATGGATCTGGTGATAGCCGGCGCGACGACTGTTCTCGAGAACCGGGTGCAGCGCCTTCATGTCGGCGTCTCGGGCGGCCGGATCGCCGCCCTGGTGGACGGCGACGCTTCCGTGCCCGAGGCCGCGCAGCGCATCGACGCCGGCGGGCTCCTTCTCTTTCCGGGAGCCATCGACGCGCACACCCATTTCACCGCGGGCCACGACGACGTGGTGCCGGAGATCGAGGCCGGCACGGCCGGCGCGGCAAAGGCGGGGGTGACGACCGTCATCGAGATGCCGCACCAGAACCCGCCCGCCACGACCCTTGCTCGCTTCCTCGCCAAGCGCGATCTGTTCGACGCGCATGCCTGCGTCGATTTCGCGCTCTGGGGCGGGCTGACGGGCGACAATCTGGCCGAGCTGCGGCCGATGCACGAGGCGGGAGCGGCGGCCATGAAGGGCTTCATGTGCTCGGGCCGCAAGGACCGGGCCGCCGGCGACGAACGCGCTCTGCCCGGGCTCGACGACGATCAGCTCAGCGAATCGTTCCGAGTGGTCGCGGGGTTCGGCGGGCTCATCGGGCTCCATGCCGAGAACCACGACATCATCCAGGGCAACATGGCGCGGCTCAGGGCGGCCGGCGCCGATGGCGGACGCGCCCATGCCGCGGCCCAGCCCGAGATCGCCGAAACGGAGGCGGTCGCCCGAGCCATCCATTTCGCCGCCCACCATGGCGCGCGGCTGCACATCGTGCATCTCTCCACCGGCGAAGGCGCGCGGATCATCGCCGCCGCCCGCGCCGCCGGCCAGAACGTCAGCGTCGAGACCTGCCCGCAATATCTGGTGCTGAACGAGGACGATCTCGAGCGCATCGGCAACGATGCCCGCTGCGGGCCGCCGATCCGGCCGCAGTCCACCGTGGACGATCTCTGGTCCGAGGTCGAGGCCGGCGCCATCGATGCGCTCACCTCCGACCACTGCCCCTATCCGCCCGAGCTGAAGGCCAGGCCGACGATCTGGGAAGCCGCCATGGGCCTGACCGGCATCGAGACCACGGTGCCGATCTTCCTCGGTGCCGCTCTGGCGAGGGGCATGGACTTGGCGCAAGTGGCGCGGATGATCGCGACCGGGCCGGCGAAGATCTTCGGGCTCTACGGGCGCAAGGGGGCCATCGCACCGGGCTTCGACGCCGATCTCGTGCTTGTCGACCCCGAGGCGGAGACGGTGGTGGACGCCTCGGGGCTTCAGGGGCTGGCGAAATGGTCGCCTTTCGACGGCACGCGCTGGAAGGGGCAGGTGGTCAGGACCTTGCTTCGGGGAACGCAGGTCTATGCCGAAGGCGCGCTCGCAGCCGTCCCCGGCGCGGGCCGCTTCCAGGCGCGGGGATGAACGGATGAGCGGTCTCGAATATTTCCTGGCCCAGGTGCTGAACGGCCTGTCGGCGGGGAGCATCTACGCGCTGATCGCTGTCGGCTATTCCATGGTCTTCGGCGTGCTGCAGATGCACAATTTCGCCCATGGCGACACGCTGATGTTCGGCACCTATGTGGCGATGGCGCTGACGCTCGCGGGCCTGCCCGCCGTGGTGGCGATACCGGCGGGGCTGGTTCTCGGCGGCGCCATGGGCTTTCTCATCGAGCGCATCGCCTTCCGGCCGACACGCGGGGCGCACCGGATGGTGCCGACCGTCTCGGCCATCGGCGTCGCGCTCATCATCCGCAACACCGCCCAGCTGATCTGGGGCACGACGACCCAACCCTTCCCGCTCGACGTGCCGGCGGCGCAGTTCCGCGCCTTCGGCATCGGCATAAGCTCGACCCAGATCGCGGTGTTCTGCGTGGCCTTCGCGTTGATGCTGGCGACCGACCTCTTCGTTCGCAAGACCATGATCGGCAAGGCGATGCGCGCGGTGCAGCAGGACATCGACGCGGCCGGCTACATGGGCATACCCGTCAACCGCACCATCGGCATGGTCTATGTGCTGGGCGGAATTCTCGGCGTCGCCGGCGGCATTCTCTTCGCCATCAACTACAACACCGTCTACCTCATGATGGGGTTCACGGTGATGATGAAAGCTTTCGTGGCGGCCGTGATCGGAGGCATCGGCAACATCAAGGGCGCCTTCCTGGGGGGACTCGTGCTGGGCGTCGCCGAGGCGTTGGCGGCGGCCTATTTCGATACAGGCTATCGCGACGGCATCGCCATGGGGCTGCTCATCCTCGTGCTGCTCGTCCGGCCCCAGGGGCTGCTGGGCCGGCCCGTCCAGGTCAAGGTGTAGGTGGATGACCGACATGAGCAATGCGACCTCCCCCGTCCGCGGCCCTCTGCAGATGATCCGCGCGGTGCCGCCGCGGGTGTGGTGGATCGCCGTCTTCGCCGCGGCCGCGGCCATGCCCCTGGTCTCCAGTGACCTCTATCTCTTCCGCATCCTCACCATGATCGTCATCTGGTCGATCCTGGCGCTGGGCCAGAACATTATCACCGGCGTCTGCGGACAGCTTTCCTACGGCCAGGCGGCGTTCTACGGCATCGGCGCCTATACCTCGGCGCTGGCGACTATCCATTTCGGCCTACCCTTTCCGGTCACGCTGCTGCTCGCGGTGGCCATGGCGGGGATTTTCGGCCTGCTCATCGGCTATCCGGCGACGCGAATCGGGGGGGACTATCTTTTCCTCGTCACCATCGGCTTTGCCGAGATCTGCCGGCTGGTCTTCCTGAACTGGGACAGCGTGACGAACGGGGCCGTGGGCCTGCCCGGCATCCCGCCCGCGAGCCTCTTCGGCTTCACGATGTGGTCGAACCAGGAATACTTCCTGCTGGCGCTCGCGCTCCTCGCCATCGTCGTGCTGGTCGCGAACCGGGTCGTTGCCTCCGACATCGGTCGTTGCTTCCTGGCGATCCGCGAGGATGAGATCGCGGCGCGTGCCGTGGGCATCAACGTCTCACGCTACAAGCTGATGGCCTTCGGCCTCGGCGCCGCGATCAGCGGGGTGGCGGGGGCCATCGTGGCGCATTTCCTGAGCTATGTCGGCCCCGACATGTTCACCAACTGGGAGAGCACGCTCGTCTTCGCCATCGTGCTGGTGGGCGGGCTCGGCTCCATTCCCGGCACGATCCTCGGCGCCGCGGTCATCATTGGCATCTTTGAGAGTGCGCGAGGTCTCGCCGACTACCGCCTCTACATTGCCGGCGGGCTGCTTCTCTTCATCGTTCTGGTGAAGCCTTCGGGCCTGATGGGGGCGGTGCGGCTGCGCAAGCCCAGAATCCCGGCGGTCGTCGATGAGGGCGAGAGCGAAGAGGCCAAGCACGGCGCATGACAGGCATGGAAGATGACGAGGTATGGAGTGTGGCCTGACGGCCGGGAGCGATCCGCAAATGGCGCCGGTCATCCTTTGAGAGTTTGCTGCAGCAGCGGCACGAAGAAGTCGGCATCAGGCAGACGATTGGGCGCCTCGGTGCGGACATAGGCGGCGATGGCCTCCGGCAGCACCGAGCCTCGCTCGGCCAGCAGGCCGAGCACATAATCGGCATCGAATTCGGGATGCGGCTGCAGGGTGAGGATCGGGCCCGGATAGCGAAGGCCGGCAAAGGCGCAGCCCTCGCCGCTGGCGAACACCTCCGCCTGCGGCGGGAGTTCTACCACCTGATCGCGATGCCAGGCATTGACGGCAAAGTCGTTGCCGTCGCGATCCCGGTAGGTCTGCGGGCCGGCGATCCATCCTGTCGCCGCCCGCTCCACCCGCCCGCCCAGCGCCTGGGCGATGATCTGGTGGCCGAAGCAGATGCCGATCAGCGGCCGGCCGGCGGCCTGGATGTCGCGGATCAGCTGCTCCAGCGGCGCGATCCACGGGTGGTCCTCGTAGACGCCATGGCGCGAGCCGGTGATGATCCAGGCATCGGCCGCGCCCGGCCCTTCGGGGAACACGCCGTTCTCGATGTCGTAGGTGGCGAATTCGAAGGCGTCGTCGGCGAGCAGCCGGCGGAAGCAGGCGTCATAGTCGCCCTGGGTCGCGGCGAGCCGCTGGGGAGCGCTGCCGGGCTTCAGAATGCCGACCCTGGTCTTCTCGGTCATGTCGGGAACGTCCTTGCTGCCCGCCTCATCGGGCCCTTCTCCTTCCGGCCATCTGCGGTCGGGATGTCGGAGAATTCATGGCGACGCCTGTCGAAGCAGCAGCCGCCAGGCTGCGATACCGCGTTCGATGTCGGTCAGGCGACAGAATTCGTCGACGCCGTGCATGTTTTCATCCGGCAGGGCGAAGCCGAACAAGATGGTGCCGACGCCGAGCGCCGCCGCCATGGCGCCGGGCATGGGGATGCTGCCGCCGGAATAGCTGGTACGTGGCGGGCGGCCGTCCACGCGGGTGAGAATCGTCGCGGCGAGCTCCTGGAACCGGTCCTCGCGCGCGATGCGGTAGGGGCGCGAACTGCCCGGCAGCACGGCGATGCGGCGGCCGAAGCGTGGCGGGATGGCGCGGTCGAGGAAGTCCCGGACCCGCGCGGCGACGGCGTCCGGCTGCTGGCCGGGCACCAGCCGGCAGGAGAGGCGGGCACTGGCCGAAGAGGGCACGATGGTGCGCAGGCCCATCGCATAATGCCCGGATTCCAGGGCGTGGATCTCGATGGTCGGGCGCAGGCCCGTCATCTCGTCAACGGCGAGGTCCGGCGCGATGGCGTCCTCCGTCAGGCCGGCGCGGGCGAGCCAGGCGGCGCGATCGAAGGGCTGCTCGCGCAGCACATGCCATTCGGCCTCGCCTGGTGTGGTGGCGCCGTCGAGGAAGCCGGGCACGGCGATGCGCCCCTCGTCGTCGTGGAGGCGCGACAGCGCACGGGCAAGCGCCTGCGCCGGATTGGGCGCCGCGCCGCCGAAGGTGCCGGAATGCAGGTCCCGCGACGGGCCGGTGACGGTGATCTCCAGCCCGCAGAAGCCGCGCAGGCCGAGGCGCAGATCGCCCTGAGAAGCGTTGTACTGCCAGCCATCGGTGCTGAACACCGCATCGCAGCGCAACAGGTCGCGGTAATGCGCTAGTGCGGTTTCTAGGTGGGGACTGAAGATCTCCTCCTCGCCTTCATAGAAGAATTTGAGGTTCCACGGCAGTGCGGCGGGGCTGATCTCCTCCAGCGCGAAGATCGGCAGGAGGAGGTTCATCTTCTGGTCGGCAGCGCCGCGCGCGTATATCCGTCCGTCGCGCAGATTGGGGCGGAACGGATCGGCGGTCCAGCCATCGGCCTTGTCCGCCGGCTGCACGTCGTAATGGCCGTAGACCAGCAAGGTGGGGCGGTCCGGCCGGAGCTCGGTCTCGGCATAGACATAGGCCGGGCCGGGGGTGTCCGTGAGGCATCTTGCATGCAGCCCGGCGCGCTCCAGCCGGTGCCGCAGCCAGTGTGCCGCTCGGTCGAGATCGGCGCGGCGATGCTGCCAGGCGGCGACGCCGGGGATCTCCAGCAGTGCCGAGAGGTCGACGAGGAAGCCCTCGGGGATGGTCCTCATGCCGCTTTGACGGCGATGTCGGCCCCGAGCTGCCGCAGCAACATGAGGGAATCGCGCACCACCCAGCTCTCGACGATGATGCCGTCCTTCACCTCATAGATGCCGATGCCCGGCACCGTCACCGCCCGGCCGGTGGGGGCGATGCCCATGAAGGTGCCCTCATGCGTGCCGGTCATGGTGTAATAGGCGCAGACGCGGCTGCCTTCCGACAGCACGATGTCGAGCGTGAAGGCGACGTCCGGGAACGCCTCCTTCAGCGAGCGGTAGTTCGCCAGGATGCCTTCCGGCCCCTTCAGCATGCCGCGTGCGCCGGCGTGATTGACATAGCCCGGCGCGAACAGCGCAGGGATGGCGGAAGTGTCGCCCGCGTCCCAGACACGGCGGTAATAGTCGAAGATGACCTGCTTGCTTTCGGCGGAATTGCTCTCGGCGGAGCTGCATTCGATCGGCATTGGCGTTCTTCCTTCTCGTGGCGGCGTTCAGCTGAACAGCCGGCGCTCCATGCGGGTGAGGCAGCGCCCGCCCTCCGGCGTGACGACGACGGTCTCGCTGAAGGCCATGCCGCCGGCCCAGGTGTACATGTGGAACACCGAGTTCTCCTCAAGCCGCCAGTCGCTGTCGGCGAGGAAGACGCGGGTGAAGTCGCTGGTGCGCGGGATGAAGACGAGGCCGAGCGTGTAGCCGGTGACGTTAGTGTAGCTGTCGCGTAGGCCGGCGGCGAGGATGCCCTCGCGCAGGATGCGGTCCACCTCCCGTGCCTGCGCGCCCGGCTTCATGGCGCGGAACTGCTCGTCCTGGATGCGGATCATCGTCTCGGCGGTGCGCAACTGCTCGTCGGTCGGCGCGCCGATCGATTTCGGGCGCATGATGCGCGAGGTGTAGCCGCGGAAATGCGGCACCATCTCCACATGCAGCAGGTCGCCCTCGGCGAGGGTGCGGTGGCCGAGCGCGCCGTGCAGCGCCGCCGAGCGCGGGCCCGACGCCATCAGCACCAGGCGGGTGTTGTCGGCGCCGCAGCGCAGCGCCTCGCTGGTGATGGCGGCGCAGACCTCGCGCTCGTTCACCCCGGCGGCAGCGGCTTCGAAGCCCGCCGCGGTGGCGCGATCGCAGATCTCGGCGGCGACCTCGAGGCAGGCGAGCTCCAGCGGCGACTTCACCTGCCGCATCTCCCACATGATCCCGGAGAAATCGACGATCCGCGCGTCCGGCAGTCGAGATTCGAGTTCCAGCGCGCGGTTGACGGTCAGGAAATGGCTGTCGCGCTCGATGCCGACGGTACCGGCGCCATGGCCCCGGGCGATGATCGTCCCGGCAACCACGGCGATCGGGTTGTCGCTGTCGCCGATCGCCACGCAGCCGGAGAGCCAGCTGGTCTCGCTGAACACCGGCGCGTCGAGGGCGCGGATCACCGCCACCGGCTCGCCGGAGAGCGGCACCAGTAGCGCCTGGTACATGGCGGCGGTCGGCAGGTGGCCGCCGAAATAGACCATGTGCTCGAACTGGTCGATGACGAGGAGGTCGACCCGCCGCTCGGCCATGACGGCGCGCAGCGCGGCGAGGCGGGAGCGGAATTCGTCGACCGGGAAGCGGGGCGGGAAGGCGGGGGGCGGGGTCATCTGGGGCTACTTCTGGATGGCCAGGGAACGCGGGGCCTGCGTCAGCCGGACGGGGCCGTCCGGCGTGAGGGCGACGATGTCCTCGACACGCATGCCCCAGCGGCCGGGCAGGTAGATGCCCGGCTCATCCGACATGACCATGCCGATGGCGAGCGGCAGCTCGCTGCCGCGCACCAGATAGGGCTCCTCATGCGCGTCGAGGCCGATGCCGTGGCCGACGCGATGGGTGAAGGCCTCGCCATAGCCGGCGGCGGTGAGCACGGCGCGCGCCGCCGTGTCGGGCGCGCTTGCCGGGACGCCAAGGCGGATGGCCTGGAAGGCGGCTTCCTGCGCGTCGAGCAGCACGGAATAGGCCGCGACATAGTCCGGTTCCGGCGGGCCGGCGGTGGCGATGCGGCAGATGTCCGCATACCAACCCTCGAACACGCCGGCGAAGTCGAACACCACCGGATCGCCCGGCCGGATCACATAGTCCGAGCCGTGATGCAGCGCCGAGGCGCCGTTCGACCCGGCGCCGACATCGATCCAGGCGATGGAGCTGAAGCCATGCTCCTGCATCAGCGTCGCGATGGCGGCGCGCAGTTCGAGCTCGGTCCTGCCGGTCAGCACCGGATGGGTTTCGAGGAAACGCGCCCATACCGCGTCGAGCCGGTGCGCGGCGCGGGCGAGGGCGTCGACCTCGGCTTGGGTCTTGATCGCGCGCATCAGGTCGAGCGCCGTCGCGCTGCCGAAGGCGATGTCCGGCGCGTGCCGTTGCAGGCGCAGGAGGAAGCCGGACCAGAACTCACGATTGATGCCGACGGTGCGGCAACCCTGCTCGCGCAGGATCCTGCATGCAATGAGGGTGGGGTCCTCATGCTCGTCCCAGACGGCACAAGCGAGCGGCAGGTGTTCGTAGAGCGGTGCCTGCAGGCGCGGGACGATGATGGTGGCGTCGTGCGCCGTGAGCAGGAGCGCGACCAGTCGTTCCGTGAGATTCGCATCGCGGTCAAGGAGTTGGCGGAAGCTGGCGCTCGGCCCGACGATCACTGCGTCGAGATTCTCTTCCTGGATGAGGCGGCGCAACCTGGCGAAGCCGGGCAGCGGTGAAAACGGTTCGGCGGAATCACGGGGCATGGTCACGTCCATTGTCTGCATGCAGTGATATTAAGGCGCCGCGTTTCATGGAAGGCAAGACGATCCGGAGAAAATTATCCAAATGACACGAATGCACGCATAATATGCATCTATTGCTGAAATTTTGTCAGTTTTTACAATTTTAGCCTAAATATTATTCATTGATGCGTTGGCATTCCAGGCTCCGTCATTTCCGAGTTGACGTTCTGCATGCAGCATGCATGAAATTCGACCCATCTTGTGCCGCGAGGCACCCAGGGAATGACAGTGATGTGGACCAATCTGACGAGCGAGCAGCAGCGGTGGCTGGACATCGCCAATGCGGTGGCAGCCAGGATCAAGGTGGCGGACAAGGGCTTCGACAAGGCCGCGTGGTTCACCGACCAGAATATTGCCCTGCTGCGTGAGGCCGGCCTGTTGAAGCTCGCGGTGCCGAAGGCCTATGGCGGCGAGGCGCCGGAGGCGGGCAACGCGCATCTCGGCTGCTATGTCGTCACCGAGGCGATTGCCCGGGCCTGCTCCACCACAGGCTGGAACCTGATCATCCACTATCACCAGTGCGGCGCCGTCGCGCGGCTCGGCAACGAGGAGCAGAAGCGGCGCATCCTCGGCGACGTGGCGCAGAACGGCGTGCTGATGGGCTCGCTCGGTAGCGAGGTGAACCATCAGGAGAGCGTCGCCAGCAAAGACACCAAGACCAAGCTGTTCTTCCATGCCGGCATGCAGCCGGTCGAGGGCGGCTTCCTCGCCAATGCCTCGAAGCATTTCTGCTCCAACGGGCCGGTGGCGAAGTACCTGCTCTACTGGTCGATCGCGCCGGGGGCAGAGACCAGCCGCGACGGGCTGACGCTGTCGATCGTCGAGGCGGGCAGCGAAGGGCTCACCTTCAGCGAGAACGGCTGGGACCGCGTCATCGGCCTGCGCGGCACGGTGAGCTGGAGCGCCACGCTGAAGGACGTGTTCATTCCCTGGAAGAACGTGCTCGGCGAACCGGCCGACTTCATCACCAAGGACCCCTATACGCTGGAGCTCTCGCAGGCGTTCCACCTGATCGGCTGCGCGCGCGGCGCCTTCGACTGGGTGCTCGACACGTTGCGCAAGCGCCCCTTCCTGCGCAACGAGGAGGGGCTGATGGTCGAGGTCGGCCATATGGCGGCCTCGATCCAGTCGGCGGCCGGTTCGGCCATGCTGGCGACGCGGCTGTGGGAGGCGCAGAACTGGGGCGACGCGGCGCTCGCCTCGCTCAGCGCCCATCATACGGCGCGCGAGGTGGCGCTCGCCGTCGCCACCAAGGCGTTCGACATCATCGGCACCCGCGCGCTGCTCGACACCATGCCGCTGGAGATGTTCTGGCGCGACATCCGTGCCGCCTCGCTGCACACGCGCGATAGCCAGCTGGTGCGCCTCGTCGCCGACGCTACCGTCGACGGACATTACGCGCCGAAGCAGAAATACGGCGATGCTGGCGCCGCCCGGAGCTGGGCCGAGCTCGGCCTGGTCCCGGACGTCAAGGCGGAGGCCGTCTGACGGATGGCGAACCCAACCGACAGCTCGCAGCCGCGCGTGCAGGGGGCCTCGCTGGTGCTGGAGGCCCTGCGCAAGGATTTCGGGTCTTCACCCGCCGTACGCAGCATCGATCTCGACCTGAAGCCCGGACGGTTCCTCACACTTCTGGGCGCCTCCGGCTCAGGCAAGACCACGACGCTGATGATGATCGCCGGCTTCATCGAGCCGACCAGCGGGGCGATCCGCATCAACGGGCGCGACGTCACCACCTTGCCGGCGCACAAGCGCGACATCGGCATGGTGTTCCAGAACTATGCGTTGTTCCCGCATCTGACGGTGCTCGACAATGTCGGCTTCGCGCTGAAGATGCGCGGCGTCGGCCGCGCCGAGACGCGCGAGCGTTCGGCCGAGTTCCTGCGGATGGTCGGGCTCGGCGACTTCCTCGAGCGCTATCCGCACCAGCTCTCGGGCGGCCAGCAGCAGCGCGTGGCGCTTGCCCGCGCGCTGGTGTTCAGCCCGTCGCTGGTGCTGATGGACGAGCCGCTCGGCGCGCTGGACCGCCGTCTGCGCCTGCAGATGCAGGAGGAGATCAAGCGCATCCAGACCGATCTCGGCCTGACCGTCGTCTATGTCACCCATGATCAGGAAGAAGCCCTGACCATGTCGGACGACATCGCGGTGATGGAGGACGGGCGCATCGCCAGCCACTCCTCGCCGCAGGAAACCTATGAGGCGCCAGCCAACCGCTTCACCGCCAACTTCATCGGCGAATCCAACTTCCTGCAGGGCACGGTGGCGGCGCAGGCGGGCGAGGAGACCCTGGTCGACATTGCCGGGCGTACCTGCCGCGTCGCCGCCGAGCCGGCGGCCGGCGGCGGCAAGGCGGCCTCGGTGTTCGTGCGGCCGGAGCGGCTGCGCCTCGTCACGGCCGAGGACAGCATCGTCAATGCGATGGCCTGCCGCTTCGTGTCTCAACTCTATCTCGGTGAGAGCATCGTCTACACCGTGGAACTGGCCGACGGCCAGAAACTGAAGATCCGTCGCCCGAACCGGGGCGTCGGGGCCGCGATCCGGACGGACATGCCGCTCTGGGTCGGCTTCGAGCCGCAGAATGCACGGATCCTCCTTGCCTGATGGGAACGGCTGACGGCGATGGCCGAACGTGATCGCCACAATTGGAGCATGCGGATGAGCAGCAGAGACTTTCGCGCGAGCATATTGGCCGTCGGCACGGTGCTCGGCCTTGCCTTTTCCGCGGCGGGCGCAGCCGCCGAGGACCTGACGATCCTGTCGCTGGGCGGCAATTACCAGGAGAACCAGAGCAAGTACTGGTTCAAGCCCTATGCGGAGGCCACCGGCGTCGCCGTCAAGGAAGCGGCCGGCTACAACTTCGCCAACCTCAAGGTGATGATCCAGTCCGGCAATGTCGAGGCCGACGTCATCGACCTCTCCGCCGACTCGGTCAACGCGCTCGCCAAGGACAAGCTCTTGGAGCCGATCGACTGGAAATCGGTGCCGCAGAGCTGCCTCGCCGGCATCCCGCAGGACATGCGCCACCCCTATGCTTTCCCCACCATCCAGTGGGCGATGGTCATGGCCTACAACACCAAGACCTATCCGAACGGGCCGAAAAGCTGGGCGGATTTCTGGGACGTGAAGGCGTTTCCCGGCAAGCGCGGCTCCATCGGCGCCACCCGCCCGCCGGTCGAGCAGGCGGCGATGGCCGAGAACCCGGACATTGCCAAGCTCTACCCCTTCGACATCGACAAGGCCTTCGACAAGATCGCCGCGCTCGGCAGCGACATCGTCTTCTCGGACGGCTACGCCAAGGTGGTGCAGTTCCTCGCCGACGGCGAAGTGGATATGATCGTCATCCCCAATGGCCGCATGGTGCCGCTGGTGGCCGAGGGCAAGCCGGTCGCCATCAACTGGAACCAGCATCTGCGCTACCCGAACTTCTTCGTCATCCCGAAGGGGGCGCCGCATGCCGAGGCGGCCAAGAAGTTTCTCAACTGGGTGTGCGAGCCCGAGCGCCTCGCCGCGCTGGCCAAGCCGACCAATTACGGCCCGATCAATGTCGACGCCTACAAGTTCATCGACAAGGACGTCGCGCCGCTGCTGCCGGGCAACCCGGCGACCGCCGGCGAGGGCCGGGTGGCGGATGCCGAATGGCTCGGCGCTCACCGTCAGGACATCGCGCGCGGCTGGGCCCGCCTCGGGGTGCGCTGACCATGGCCGAGACCATGGCCCATGCCAATGATGCGGCCGCTTCAGCGGCCGCATCGCCCGCGCCCCGGCGGCTGTCGGCGGGGCGCTTTCCGGCGTTCCTCATCCCGGTGCTGGTCTTCTACGCGCTGTTCTTCGGCTATCCGCTGGCGCGCATCTTCTGGCAGTCGGTGCATGGCGAGGACGGCTTCACCCTCGTCGGCTTCGAGATGTTTCTCGAGGAGCCGGCCTACTGGATGGTGCTTGCCTATACCGGCGCGCTCGGGCTGGTGACGCTGTCAATCACCCTCGTCTGCGGCTATGCTGTCGCCTACTGGCTGGTGACGATGAACCGGAGCTGGGCAGTGATGCTGATGGCCTTCGTGCTCATCCCGTTCTGGAGCAGCGGCCTCGTGCGCACCTATGCCTGGATGGTCATCCTCGGCCGCCAGGGCATCCTCAATTCCGTGCTGCTTGATTTCGGCATCATCGACACGCCGTTTGCCTTCATCGGCACGAACACGGCGGTTGTTCTGGCGCTCGCCTACTACCTGATGCCCTACATGATCCTCAGCCTCTACAGCGTGATGAACGGCATAGACCGCAACCTCATGCTGGCGGCGCGCAGCCTCGGGGCGAGCCCGCTGCGGGCCTTCCGCGAGGTGTTCCTGCCGTTGACGCGGCCGGGCGTGCTCGCCGGCTCCTACATCGTCTTCATGCTGGGGATCGGCATGTACATCACTCCCGCCATGCTCGGCGGGCCGCAGCAGACCACGCTGCCGCTGATGATCGCCATCCAGATCAACGAGGCGATGGACTGGACCTTCGCCGCAGCGCTGTCGGTGATCCTGCTCATGGTGACGGGCGGCCTGCAGCTGGTGGCCAACCGCTTCCTCGATTTCGAGCGCCTGTGGGGCGGTGCCAAATGAGAACCGACATGACGCGCATCTCCCCCGCACGCCTCGCGCTCGGCGCCTTCTCCTGCGCGATCCTCGCGGTCCTGATCGCGCCGATCCTGATCATCTTCCTGGTGTCGTTCACGCCGACACAGATGCTGGAATTTCCGCCGTCGGGCTTCTCGCTGCGCTGGTACGAGGCCTATTTCGGCGACGCCATGTGGATGGCCGCGACGCGGCTGAGCTTCCTCGTCGCCGGGCTGACGGCGATCACCTCGCTGGTGATCGGTTTCGCCATCTCGATCGCGCTGGTGCGCTACCGCTTCCCCGGCAAGACGGCGCTGCGCATGCTGGTGATGAGCCCGCTGATCCTGCCGAAGATCATCATCGCCGTCGGGCTCTACTTCCTCTATGTGCGGCTGCGCATCCTCGGCACCACCGGGGCGCTGGTCATCGCCCATACCATCATCGCCGTGCCCTATGTGGTGATGATCGTCACCGCCTCGCTCTACGGCTTCGACCGGCGGCTGGAATGGGCGGCGCGCAGCCTCGGCGCCTCGCCGCTGCGGGCGATCTGGCTGGTCACCCTGCCCAACCTGCGGCCGGCCATCCTGGGCGGCGGGCTGTTCGCCTTCGTCGCCTCCTTCGACGACATCATCCTCAGCCTGTTCCTGACGCGTCTCACCGAGCCGACGCTGCCGCGGCAGATATGGGTAAATGTGCAGCAGACCATAGATCCGACCATTGCCGCGGTATCGACCTTCATGACAGTGATTTCGGTGCTCGGTCTCTGGCTGGTGGCGCTGGCGCAGCGGCGATCGAAACGCTCCTCGTGAGAACGGGCCAGGGACATATGACGGAAACGATGAAGACCAACGACGCCGGACCCGAACTGACCGTGGTGGAGCGCGAGCCGGTGGTTCTTCATGTGCATCGGGAATTGCGCCGGGCGATCCTTCGGGGTTCCATTCCGGCCGGAACCCGCATGATCGAGACCCAGCTGTCGAGCCGGCTGGCGGTGAGCCGCACGCCGGTGCGCGAGGCCATATCGCGCCTCGAAAGCGAAGGCCTGGTGCTGCGCCAGGTGAATGGCGGCGTCATCGTCGCCGAAGTGGACAAGAAGCTCGGCGAGATACTGGTCATCCGCCAGGCGCTCGAAGGCGCCGCGGTGCGTCTCGCCTGTGCGAATGCCTCGGACCAGGAGCTGTCGCAAATCCTGCGCGGTTGTCGCGAAGCCGCGCGTCAGGGTGCGCCTGACGGCCGGACGCGCTCCGCACAGGACCGCGCCTTCCACCTGTCCATCGCGCGGGCATCGGGCAGTACGCGGCTGCTGTCACTCATCGAGGAATTCTACGAATATTCCTTCTCGGCTGTCGGCATCGATCCTACGCCGGAGGAAAGCGCGCGCCTGCAGGCGGACCATCTGGAAGTGGCGAGCGCGTTGATTCAGCGCGACTCCGAGGATGCCGAGCGCATCATCCGCAAGCATTTCGATGAGGTGCTGCGCATCGCGAATGCCCATATCGAGCTCGCGGATTCGACTAAGGGGGCTCGGAATCCCCGCGTCGACCCAACCGGCGAGCGCGTTTTTTAGCTGTCAAACAAGTCCTGGGTATCGCTTATCGTTAAAAGTCACGCTGCGATGCGCGTCGGACACCCTGCCGATATCCTGGCGTCGACGCTCATGGCGTTGGCGTTCACGTCGGGCGTCCTTCCCTACAGATCCTGAAAAATGCGGAATCGCCGGAGCACCGCCTTCTCCGCTTCGAGAATGGCGAGCAGCACCACGCCACTCGCAATGATGATCACACCATCGGATAGCGGCACCGGACGGGACGCGAACAAGGCCTGCATGGGCGGCAGATAAGTGAAGGCGAATTGCGCAACCACTACCGCACCGATCGCAAGCAGCACCGCCGGGGTGCCGAGCACTCCACGCCACGTCACGGACGTCATGTGCAAGTAGCGCACATTGAATAGATAGAATATTTCCAGCACGACCAGCGTGTTGACTACCATGGTCCGCGCCGTCTCGACATCGTGGCCGCTCCATTGCGCATAAGCGAACATGCCCAACGCTGCGATGAGGAACAGCACCGCAACGAAGCCGATGCGCCATGCCATGAAGGGCGAGAGCAGGGCCGCGTCCGGCGCCCGCGGGCGGCGCGCCATTACTCCCGGTTCCGCCGGCTCGAAGGCCAGAACCATCCCGAGAGTCACGGTCAAGACAAGGTTGAGCCAGAGGATCTGCGCCGGCGTCATCGGCATGGTGAAACCCGCGAGGATCGCCGCGATCACCGCGAGCACCTCGCCCCCGTTGGTTGGAAGCGTCCAGGCGATCATCTTGCGGATATTGTCGTAGACGGTGCGTCCCTCGCTCACTGCGGCGACGATCGAGGCGAAATTGTCGTCGAGCAGCACAACTTCGGCGGCGGCCTTCGCCGCTTCCGTGCCCTTGCGGCCCATGGCGACGCCGACATCGGCCTGCTTGAGCGCCGGAGCATCGTTGACACCGTCTCCCGTCATCGCCACCACGGCGCCGCTCGATTGCAGTGCCCGGACAATGCGCAGCTTGTGCTCCGGGTTGGTGCGGGCAAAAACGGCAGTCCTTTGCGCCAGGTCGATGAGCTGCGTGTCGTCGACAGCGTCGAGCTCCGCCCCCGTCACCGCGATCGGATCATCCGCAAGCCCGAGCTGGCGCGCGATCGCCGCGGCAGTCGCGGCATGATCGCCGGTGATCATCTTCACCGCAATGCCGGCCGAGCGGCACTCGGCGATGGCGGCCATCGCTTCCTCGCGTGGCGGGTCGATGAAGCCGACGATGCCAAGGAAGGTCAGTCTCCCGACCATGTCGATCCCGAGTTGCCTGGGGGATGTCTCGTAGCGGCGCACCGCAAAGCCGAGCACCCGTTCGCCCTGCGCCGCGGCTTCGGCGATGCGCGTCGACCAGTCCTCGCCAAGCCCGTCAACGCTGAGTTCCAGCAGCCGCTCCGGCGCACCCTTCACGAACAGCACGACGCCTCCCTCGGGATCGCGGTGCAGCGTGGCCATGAAGCGATGACCGGCATCGAAAGGAACTTCGTCGAGCCGGGGCCACCGGGCGCGCAGCTCCGCAGGAATGTCTCCTGCCTTCATGGCAAGCGTGAGCAGCCCGCCTTCCATCGGGTCACCCTCGACATGCCAGATCCCGGCCTTTTCCTGCAATTGCGCGTCGTTACAGAGAGCACCCGCGTGGACGAGCGCCGAGACAGCCGCGGTCGGTTCAAATGGCGTTCCGTCCCGCCAGCGGAGTTCGCCGGCCGGCGCATAGCCGCTGCCCTCGACACCGATCGTCATGCCGGGAACGACGACGCGACATGCCGTCATCTCGTTGCGTGTCAGCGTGCCTGTCTTGTCGGTGCAGATGACGGACGTGGCGCCCAGAGTCTCGACCGCCGGAAGGCGCCTTATCACCGCGCTCCGGCGCGCCATCCGACGCACCCCGATGGCGAGCGTTATGGTGATGGTGGCGGGCAATCCCTCCGGCACGACGCCGACCGCG
Source organism: Ancylobacter sp. GW821-FHT10E12 (assembly GCF_058809335.1). Taxonomy (NCBI): domain Bacteria; kingdom Pseudomonadati; phylum Pseudomonadota; class Alphaproteobacteria; order Hyphomicrobiales; family Xanthobacteraceae; genus Ancylobacter; species Ancylobacter sp. GW821-FHT10E12. The sequence continues at coordinate 180,055 of NZ_JBXASN010000008.1, forward strand.
AGCGCCACCACTGCCATCAGCGCTTCGGTCCAGCCATAGCCGCGCACCAGCACGGCGAAGAGAAACAGCGCCACGGCGCCAGCGATGGCGAGCACCGTGAAGCGGGTGCCGAACGCATTGACCTGGCGCAGCAGCGGCGTCGCCAGCGACTCGACATTTGCGAGCATGCGGCCGATGCGCCCGATCTCGGTATTCATGCCGGTGGCGACGACGATGCCGCTCCCCTGGCCTGCGGCGACATAGGTTCCCGAATAAGCCATGGAATGCCGGTCGCCGAGCGAGGCATCGGGCATCGCCGGCTGCACCTGCTTTACCGCCGCAACGGACTCGCCCGTCAACGCCGCCTCATCGATAAGAAGTCCGCGCGCACGAACGAGCCGCAGGTCCGCCGGGACACGGTCGCCGGCCTCCAGCAGCACGACATCGCCCGGCACCAGCGAGTCCGCCGGGACACTGATCCGGACGCCGTCCCGCACCAGGCTGGCGCGCGGGGCGATCATGTTGCGGATCGCGGCGAGCGCGGCTTCCGCCCGCCCTTCCTGGACGAAGCCGACCACGGCATTCGCCAGCACCACGGCCACGATGACGGCGGCGTCGATGTAGTGGCCGAGCAGCAGTGCGGCGAGGGCGCCAAGCAGCAGGAAATAGATCAGCACGCTGTTGAACTGGGCGAGGAAGCGCACCAGAGGATGCGGAGCCGGCACGTCGGGAAGATTGTTCGGACCGTGATGCACGAGCCGTTCGCTGGCCTCCCCCGCACTCAGCCCCTCCGCGCCGACGTCAAGCCGGCGCGCGACCTCCGCGTGATGAAGCGAGTGCCAGTCGGCGGCATGAAAACTGGGGGGTGAGACGACCGGATCAAGCATTTCATTCCCTTACGGTAGGCTCATTCCGAAGGCGTTGATCAGAATCAAGTGGCCGAAACCGACCCAAGCATCGCGACATCGCCTGTCGTGCGGAGCGATACCGCGGCGCTTGCTCCAAACCGTCGGCCCCAGAAGCCGACCGCCGATCCCCCGGCGGCACCTCTGCGGTCAGCGCGGATGGACCGCGAGGTTCTCCGGCCAGCGCCAGTCACGCACCTCCGGCATGTCGAGGCCGTGGGCGCGAATGTAGCGCGCGTGCTCGGTCAGCTTGTCGCGGATCGCCTGCCGGACATGGGCCTTGCCGGCGATCCTGGGTACGCGGTCGATCACGTCGGTGGCGAGGTGGAAACGGTCGAGCCGGTTGCGCACCACCATGTCGAAGGGTGTGGTGGTCGAGCCTTCCTCGACATAGCCGCGCACATGCATGTTGTTGTGGTTGGTGCGGCGATAGGAGAGGCGGTGGATGAGCCAGGGATAGCCGTGATAGGCGAAGATCACCGGCTTGTCCGTGGTGAACAGCGCGTCGAACTCGATGTCCGACAGCCCGTGCGGGTGTTCGGACTTCGGCTGCAGCGTCATCAGGTCGACGACGTTGATCACCCGCATCTTCAACTCGGGGAAATAGCCCCGCAGCAGGTCGACCGCGGCCAGCGTCTCCAGCGTCGGCACGTCGCCGGCGCAGGCAAGTACCACGTCCGGCTCGCCGTCCTGGTCGTTGCTCGCCCATTCCCAGATGCTGATACCCTGCGCGCAATGCTTGATGGCGGCGTCCATGTCGAGCCATTGCGGCGCCGGCTGCTTGCCGGCGACGATGACGTTCACCCGGTTCCAGCTCTTCAGGCAGTGGTCGGTGACGTAGAGCAGCGTGTTGGCGTCCGGCGGCAGATAGACCCGCACCACGTCCGCCTTCTTGTTCACCACATGGTCGATGAAGCCGGGGTCCTGGTGGCTGAAGCCGTTATGGTCCTGCCGCCAGACATGCGAGGTGAGCAAGTAGTTGAGCGAGGCGATGGGCCGGCGCCATTCCACCTCGCTCGCGCTCTTCAGCCATTTGGCGTGCTGGTTGAACATCGAGTCGACGATGTGGATGAACGCCTCATAGCAGGAGAACAGCCCGTGCCGACCGGTCAGGAGATAGCCCTCCAGCCAGCCCTGGCACATATGCTCGGAAAGCATCTCCGTCACCCGGCCATTGAGCGCGAGATGGTCGTCATAGGACAGCTTTTCGGCGTTCCAGGCGCGGTCCGTCACTTCGAACAGCGCCTGCAGCCGGTTGGAGGCGGTCTCATCGGGCCCGAAGACGCGGAAGTTCTTCGCCGCGAGGTTCTGCTTCATCACGTCGCGCAGGAAGGTGCCCATCACATAGGTCGATTCCAGCTCGACCGCGCCGGGATGCGGCAGCTTCACCGCATAGTCGGTAAAATCCGGCAGGCACAGCGGACGACGCAGCACGCCGCCATTGGCGTGCGGATTGGCGCTCATGCGCTGCTTGCCCTCGGGCGCAAGGGCAAGGATCTCCGGCTTCAGCCGTCCCGCCGCGTCGAACAACTCCTCCGGCTTGTAGCTCTTCATCCAGTCTTCGAGCAGCGTGACGTGCTCCGGCTTCGACATGTCGGAGAACGGCACCTGGTGCGAGCGCCAGAAGCCTTCCGCCTTCTTGCCGTCGACCGTCTTCGGACCTGTCCAGCCCTTGGGGGAGCGCAGCACGATCATCGGCCAGCGCGGCCTCTGCGTGACGCCGTCCTCGCGCGCCGCCTTCTGGATGGCGGCGATCTTCCCGAACGCCGCGTCGAAGGCGGCGGCCATGGCGTGGTGCATGGGATCGGGCTCCTCGCCCTCGACGAAGAGCGGGTCGTAGCCGAAGCCCTCCATCAGGCTCTTGAGCTCCGCAGGCGGGATGCGGGCGAGCACGGTCGGGTTGGCGATCTTGTAGCCGTTGAGGTGGAGGATCGGCAGCACCGCGCCGTCGGCGGCGGGGTTGAGGAATTTGTTGCCGTGCCAGGACGTGGCGAGCGGGCCGGTCTCCGCCTCGCCGTCGCCGACCACGCAGGCGACGATCAACTCCGGATTGTCGAGTACCGCGCCATAGGCGTGGGAGAGCGAATAACCGAGCTCGCCCCCCTCATGGATCGAGCCGGGCGTCTCCGGCGCCGCGTGGCTGGGGATGCCGCCCGGAAAGGAAAACTGGCGGAACAGCCGGCGCAACCCCTCCTCGTCCTGCGAGACGTCGGGATAGAGTTCGCTATAGGTGCCCTCGAGATAGGTCGAGGCCACCACGCCCGGAGCGCCATGGCCGGGGCCGGCGACGAACAGCACCTGCGCGCCGGTGTTGCGGATGACACGGTTGAGATGGACGTAGAGGAAGTTCAGCCCCGGCGTCGTGCCCCAATGGCCGAGCAGGCGCGGCTTGATGTGATCGAGGGTCAGCTTCTCGCGCAGCAGCGGGTTGTCGAGCAGGTAGATCTGGCCGACCGAGAGATAGTTCGCCGCTCGCCACCAGGCGTTCATGCGCTGGAGTTCATCGGGCTGCAAAACGCTGTCCGCTTCACGCTGCTGCGGTGTCGTCGCCGTCATGTCTGGCCTCCTCGACAAGAATTCTCGGTGGGCGCGGCTGCGCAATTATCTCAGGAACTGCCGGAAGCGGCGCAAGGAGACATAAAACAGCCCCCCTCCGATCGCGACCAGCGCGGCAAGCTGCGGCCAGACGACCGACAGGCCGGCGCCGCGAAACAGCACCGATTGAGCCAGCATGACGAAATGGGTGTTCGGCGCCGCCAGCATGATGAACTGGATGATCTCCGGCATGCTCTCGCGCGGCGTGGCGCCGCCCGACAGCACCTGGAGCGGCAGCAGTACCAGCATCAGCAACAGCCCGAACTGCGGCATGGTTCCCGCGACCGTCGCGAGGAAGATGCCCATGCAGGTGGTGGCGAACAGATGCAGCGCCGCGCCAAAAAGGAACAGCGCGATCGATCCCTCGATCGGCACGGCGAGCAGCCATTGCACGACGACGACCAGCGAGAAGGTCGAGGCGAGCAGCACTACCAGCCCCATCGACCAGACCTTGCTGACCATGATCTCGAACGGCGACACCGGCATGACCAGCAGGTGCTCGATGGTGCCGTGCTCGCGCTCGCGGATCAGCGCGGCGCCGGTCAGGATGATGGACAGCATGGTGATGGACGAGATCACGTTGGTGACCGCGCCGAACCAGCCCTTGTTCATTTCCTGGTTGAAGCGCGTCCGCAGTGTCAGCTCCACCGGGACCGAGGCGATAGCGCGGTGGCGGTCGAGGAATTCGCTCACCTCGCTGGAGACGATGGACTGGATATAGCCGCCGCCGGAAAATGCCTGCGTCATGCGGGTGGCGTCGATATTGAGCTGAATGGTCGGCGATCTGCCGGCGAGCAGGTCGCGCTGGAAGTTCGGCGGGATATCGAGCGCGAAGGTGTCGAGCCCGGCATCCATCCGGCTGTCCATCTCGCGCTGGGTGATGAGGCTCGGCGGCAGGAAATAGGGCGGATAGAACGCGGTCGCGATGCGAGTGGAGGCCGGCGACCGGTCCTCGTCGACAATGGCGATGGTCGCCTTGTTCAGCGTCTCCGGCATTGCGCGCGAGGCGGTATAGATCGACAGCGTGAACGAATACACGATCAGGATCAGCAGCATCGGATCGCGCAACAGGCCGCGCAATTCCTTGATGCCGAGCTGGATGATGTTGCGCGCGCCCATGCTAGCTGGCCTGCTTCCTGAGCAGCGCGGCGGCGAGGCCGAGCAGCACGGGAACCGCGATAAGCAGCGGCACGAATGCGCCCCACAGCTCGCTGAAGCCGAGCGCCTTGGAGAAGGTGCCGCGCGCGATCGTCATGAAATGGGAGGCGGGGTAGACCTGTCCGATCAGCGCCCCGGCGCCCTGCAGCGAGGAGACCGGATCGGTCATGCCCGAATACTGGACGGCGGGGATGAGGGTGGCCAGCGCGGTGCCGAAGATCGCCGCGATCTGGCTGCTGATGAAGGTCGATATGACCAGCCCGATCCCCGTCGCGCAGGCGACATAGAGCAGCCCGGCGGTGGTAAGCGCCAGCAGGCTGCCGGTGAACGGCACCTGGAACGCGAAGATGGCGAAGGCCGTCAGCATCGCGAAGTTCAGCATGGCCAGCGCGATATAGGGCAGCTGCTTGCCGAGCAGGAATTCCAGCCGCGTCACCGGCGTGACGTAGAAATTGATGATCGAGCCGAGCTCCTTCTCGCGCACCACGCTCAGTGCCGCCAGCATGGCCGGGATCATCATCAGCAGCAGCGGCATCACTGCCGGCACCATGGCGATCAGGCTCTGCACATCCGGGTTGTAGCGGTAGCGGATGGCGAGCTGGAAATCGCCGACCGTGGCGGCATCGCCATAGAGCTCGCGCGCCTTTCGCGTCAGCCAGCCGGCATGCATGCCCTGCACATAGCCGCGCACGGTTTCGGCGCGGGCCGGCATGGCGCCGTCCACCCAGGCGCCGACCTCGACGGGGCGGCCGCGCGCGATGTCCCGCGCGAAGCCGGGTGGGATCTCGATGGCAAGGCTGATCTCGCCATTGCGCATGCGCCGGTCGAGATCGGCATAGTCGGTGATCGGCGCCTTCTCGGTGAAATAGCGCGAGCCGGAAATCTCCAGCGCATAGTCGCGGCTCACCGTGGTGTCGTCGCGGTCCAGCACGGCGAAGGAGAGGTTCTCGACATCGAGATTGATGCCGTAGCCGATGACGAACATCAAAAGCACGCTGCCGAGAATGGCGAGCGTGGCGCGGATCGGGTCGCGCCGCAGTTCCAGCGTTTCGCGCTGGGTGTAGGCGAACATGCGGCGCGGACTGAAAGAGCGCTTCGGCGGCGTATGGCGCGCGGCCTCGATCCTCGCGGCCGGCGCGGCCTCGGGTCTCGCCGCAGCGGCCGGCGCGTTGCCGGCGATGGCGTCCTCGAGATAGGCGACGAACGCCTCTTCCAGCGAGGCCGCCCTGCGCTTGGCGACGATGGCCGCCGGCGTGTCGCTGATCAGCACGCGCCCGGCATGCATCAGCGAGATGCGGTCGCACAGCTCCGCCTCGTTCATGAAATGGGTGGAGACGAAGATCGTCACATTGTCCTTGCGCGAAAGGTCCGACAGGATCTGCCAGAAGCTGTCGCGCGCGATCGGGTCGACACCAGAGGTCGGCTCGTCGAGGATCAATATGTCCGGCGCGTGGATCATCGCCACTGCGAGCGACAGGCGCTGGCGCACGCCGAGCGGCAGCGCGTCCGGCAGGGCATCCATGATGCCGGCGAGCTCGAAGCGCGCGGCCATCTCGTCGATCCGCGCCGGAATGGCGTCCGCCTTCATGCTGAACAACCGGGCGTGCAGATCGAGATTCTGCCGCACCGTGAGCTCGGAATAGAGCGAGAAGGCCTGGCTCATATAGCCGACGCGGCGGCGCACATCCATGTCGTTGGGGTCGACCTCGCGGCCGAACAGCCGGGCCTTGCCCTCGCTGGCCGGCAGCAGGCCGGTCAACATCTTCATCGTCGTGGTCTTGCCGCAGCCATTCGAGCCGAGGAAGCCGAAGATCTCGCCGCGCCCGATGCGGAAGCTCACATCGTCGACGGCGGTGAAATCGCCGAACCGCATGGTGAGATGCTCGGCCTCTATGGCGATCTCGCCCTCGCCGCCACTCGGCCGGGGTGGGATGACGACATCGCGGTGCCGGTTGCGCTGCGCTTCGGGCAGCAAGGCGATGAAGGCGGCGTCCAGCGTCGATGCGCCGGTCTGCGCGAGCAACTCGGCCGGCGTGCCGGTGGAGAGCACCTTGCCGGCGTCCATCGCCACCAGCCAGTCGAAGCGCGCGGCCTCCTCCATATAGGCGGTGGCGACGATGACGCTCATGCCGGGGCGGTTGGTGCGGATCTCGTCGATCAGGTCCCAGAACTGCCGCCGCGACAGCGGGTCGACGCCGGTGGTCGGCTCGTCGAGGATCAGCAGGTCGGGATCGTGGATCAGCGCGCAGCACAGGCCGAGCTTCTGCTTCATGCCGCCCGACAGCTTGCCCGCCGGCCGGCCCGCGAACGAGGCGAGGCCGGTGCTCTCCAGCAGCCCGGCGATGCGTTGCTCGCGTTCCTGTCGGTTGTGGCCGAACAGGCGGCCGAAGAAATCGACATTCTCGAACACCGACAGCGTCGGATAGAGGTTCTTGCCGAGTCCCTGCGGCATGTAGGCGATGCGCGGGCAGCTCCGCCGCCGGTGGTCGACGTCGGCTATGTCGCCGCCCAGCACCTCGACGCGGCCCTGCTGCACCACGCGCGCGCCGGACACCAGCGCCAGCAGGCTCGATTTGCCGACCCCATCCGGCCCGATGAGCCCGACCATGCACCCAGCCGAAATATCGAGGCTGATATCGTCGAGCGCGCGGGTCTTGCCATAGGACAGCCCGACGCCGTGAAGACGAACGACCGGCGCCACCGGCTGGTCGCTCATTGCACCAGCGTTCCCGAGAGACTGGCGGGCCATTCGGCCTTCGGATCCAGCTTGACATAGGCGACGCCCGGCAGGCCGGTCTTCACCTGCTGGATATATTTGCGCAGCAGTTCCGGCGCGATCTGCGCCTTCACCCGGAACATCAGTTTCTGGCGTTCCTCCGCCGTCTCGACGGTTTTCGGCGTGAACTGCGCGACATCCGCCACATAGGTGGCCCTGGCGGGGATGACATATTGCGGGGCGGCGTCGAGCACGAGCCGCACATCGGTGCCGATGGCGACGCGGCCGGCCTGTTCGGTCGGCAGGAAGAACGCCATGTGGACATTGCTCAGATCGACCAGGTTGAGCACGCGCCCGCCGGCCGAGAGCACCTCGCCCGGCTGCGCGACGCGGTACTGCACCCGCCCGTCGCGCGGCGACTTGAGTGTGCTGTCATTGATATCGGCAACGATGGCATCGATGGCCGCACGCGCGGCATCGACGGCCGCGCCGGCATCGATCACCTGGGCCTTCGCGGCACCGATGGCTGCCTCCGAGGCCGCAAGCTGGGCCTGCGCCGCGCCGACGGCCGCCTTGGCGCCCTGCATGCTGGCACGATCATCATCCAGCACCTGCTGGGAGGTGGCGCTGGTCTTCACCAGTTGCTCGGAACGCGCGAGCCGGCGCTCGGCCGCATCGAGTTCGGCCTCGCGTTGCCCGATAACGGCAACGGCGGCGGTCCGCTCGGCTTCGCGCTGGGTGACGAGGCTGCTGGCCGTGTCGACGCCGATGATGGCGCGCTGCAGCTGCGCCTCGGCCTGGCGGTGCTGGGCCTCCAGCTGTTCCTTGTCCATACGGGCGAGGACCTGCCCTGCGGTGACGAAATCCCCCTCGTCGACGAGGATTTCCGCGATGCGCCCCGCCGTCTTGGTCGCGATGTCGATCTCGACCGCCTCGATGCGCCCGTTACCGCTGGCGATGCCGTCGGGCAGCCTGCTGTTGCCAAAGGCCTGCCACGCATAATAGCCCCCGCCGGCAAGGATCAGCACCAGCGCGGCGACCAGCCAGCGCTTCCGGGATGCGGTCATAGAGCTGCCTTCTCACTTGCTGTTCCGGCCCGATATCCGTGTCCGGTCAGTTGCGGGATGCAGAACCCTAGCAGTTTCCCTTCGAGCAAGCCTGACACAAGTCAATAATGCTGACCGTATCGGACAGCACGCGGAGCCTCTCAGTGGTGCCAGGCACCTATCGCCTCGTGCCGACCGCGGGCAGGGGACGACGTGCTCTCCAGGGGCACCATCGGTTACGAGGGTTCCTGTCCGAATGTATCTTTCATGGCGCGCAGGATGACGACGGCGGAAGCCGCGCCGGGATCGACGTGCCCCAAGGAGCGCTCGCCAAGGCGCGCCGCCCGGCCGCGGGCGGCGACCATGCATCGGGTCGCGTCTGCGCCGATTTCCGCAGCTTCCAGAATCGCGCTCCACATCTCCCGGCTCCCGGCAGCGCGCGCACGGGCGCTGGCTGCGGCTTCCGCGGCGGGAATCCAGGCGTCCAGCATGGTCTTGTCGCCAAGTTGCCCCTTGCCGCGCTCCTTGATGCCACGTGTCATCGCCTCGACGATGATTGCCTGGCCGGCGGGCGAGAGGCTCTCGTCCGGCTTCAGGGCCTCGGCCGCCTTGCGGAAAGCCGTCGCATAGAGCGGCCCGGTGGACGCGCCGACCGCATCGAGAAAGGCCGACGCCGCCGTCACGAAGATCTCCGATGGCAGCGTGCGGTCGAGGTCGAGCCTCGCCAGCTCGGCGTTCACCGCGGAAAAGCCGAGCGACATGGTTATGCCGTGGTCCGCATCGCCTATGGCACCGTCCAGATCGGAGAGGTGATCCTTTTCGGCGTTGATCGCGGAGGATATCCGATGAAACATCGTGCTGAGCTGCTGCGCCGCACTCTCCGACATCTTGCTTCTCCCAATCCAGATGCGACGCTGTCCAGGCCCGCCGCAGAATATTCTTGTGTTTTCAGGAGATCTTGAGAAAAGCCGTATCGCAGGGGTGATGCAGCAATTCCGTCAACTCGTCGTCGAGGTGAAGGATCGTGATGGAGGCTCCCGCCATGTCGAGCGACGTGCAGTAATTGCCGACCCAGCTCGCCTCGATGACGATGTTCTTCGCCCGCAGCCGCTGCTCCGCGCGCCGGAAGAGAATGTAGAGTTCCATCAGCGGCGTCGCCCCGAAGGAGTTGACCAGAACCGCCACGCGGCTGCCCGGCTCTGGCTTCATCTCCGTGAAGATGCGGTCCATGACCTGGTCGACAATCTCGTCTGCGGTCGCCATCTTCGCGCGGATGACGCCCGGTTCACCGTGGATGCCCATGCCGATCTCGATATCGTCGGGCCCGATCTCAAAATTGTGACGGCGGGTCTGCGGGAGTGAGCATGGCTCCAATGCCACCCCGATGGTGAAGGTCCGCGCGTTGGCCCTGTTCGTCACGGTCTCGCAGGCATCGAGGGAGAGCCCCCGGTCGCAGGCGGCCCCGGCGATCTTGAAGATGAAGAAATTGCCGGCGACCCCGCGACGACCCTCCCTGTCCTCCAGGGGCGAGGAAGCGATGTCGTCGGTCGTGAGCACGGTGCGCACGTCGATCCGACCCTCGATCGCCATTTCGGCTGCCATCTCGAAGTTCATGACGTCACCCGCATAGTTGCCGTAGACGAAGAGCACCCCCCGGCCGCCGGAGGCCGCTTTCGCGCATGCGAGGATGGGAGCGGGCGGGGGCGAGGAGAAGATGTTGCCCACCGCGACCGCGTCCGCGAGCCCCTTGCCCACATAGCCGAGAAAGCAGGGCTCGTGCCCCGCGCCGCCGCCGATCACGAGGCCGACCTTGCCCTCCCGCGGCCCCTTGCGCGCGACGAGCGCGCGACGGGAACCCCCGATGGGCGTGAGATAGGCAGCATGCGCCTTGATCGCCCCTTCGAGCATCTCCTCGACCACATCGTCAGGATTGTTGAGGAATTTCTTGATGTGGGAGCGGAGTTGGCCGGGTGGCGCCGCCTCGTTGTCGCCCTTCGGGCGGGAGGAAAGCTTCTGGCCGATCTCCACGACGCCATCCGCGTTCAGGATGCCGCGCCCCGTCGCGGCGTCGGTGATGAGGACATTGACGTAGCCGCCGCGCAGGGCCGCGAGGATCGCCGGCACCTTGTCGAACCCGCCGGCCACGGCGATCCTGAGGCCGATCTTCTTCAGCATGTCGAGCGATATGCCGATGGTCCGATCGTCCAGCGGCCCGCTGACCGGCCGCCCGTGCCCATCGATGAAGCGGCCGGCGACCACGCCTACGGCATCCCTGGCAAGATATTGCTGGAGTGAGACGGATTCGAAGAAGCCGCTGGTGTGGATGGTCGAGTTCGGGCGTAGCGAGGAAATGCCGAGCAGCGCCTTGTTCGCCGCGGCAAGGATGTGGAACTGGTCCTCGATCAGTGGTTCGCGCAAGAACATGTCGCGAACTTCCGCATTGGTGACGATGGCAGGCGCGGTGATGTTGACGAGCCGCCCGTTGACCGCATCGGCGACGGCGGCCGCGCAGTGCTCCGGCGTATAGGCGAAGGTCGCACGCGTGCCGCCCGTTGCCTGCACCACGGTCACGTCCTGGAGGCCCGGCACCTTGGCCTGTTCGCCGACGGCGAGCACTGTCCGCCCCCAGGCAACGGCCAGGGTGTCGCCGGACTTCAGGAGCTTGGCGAGAGCCTGCGCACTGGCCGATCCCAGCCGGTCGATGAGCGGCCGTGCATTGTCGTCGCTGGGCACGACGAGGCAGTCGATCAGCCCGAAGTGCCGCTTCAGATCCTGAGCGATGGTGAGTGAGCTGAGCCGGGACGGCTCGAGGGAGATATTGACGATGCCCCGCTCGCGGGCGTCGGCCAGATAGCTGTTCACCGTCGCCCGCGAGATGCCCATGATGTCCGCGATGTCGCCCTGGGTCAGGCCATCCTCGTAGTAGAGCCAGCAGGCCCACACATAGGGATCGTCCCCGTAGCGAAGCGGGATGGGGTCGGGGGTCGCGTCGGCCCCGGCGCGCGCCGTTCCATTCTTCCGCACAGGGGAGGTCTTGACTGCCATTCTGGGAACTTCCGCGAATCCGATACCCGTCCAAGGATGGGCGCCGGCGGGAGAATTCTCAATCTCCGCGCGACCGTTCCCGCACCGAGCCTCCAGGTGAGGAATTGGCCGAAGGTTCGTGTCCGGAGGAACCGATGAACGCGTTCCGTTGCTCATGCAGGGGACTGCAGCTTTTCCTTAGCTCCCAGGGCCAGAGTCTTCAGGATCAGCGCGCAGGACGTGGCGCCAGCGTCGAGGACACCGAGGGAGCGCTCGCCCAGCCGGCTGGCGCGGCCGATCTTCGCCACGAGATCCTTCGTGCTGTCCCGACCCTTTTCCGCGGCAACGATGAGGTCGTCCAGGGCTTCGGCGAAGGCCTTCCCGGAGGCATCCGCATCATTGAACGCCGTTACGGCCGGCACCAGCGCATCGAGCAGCGTCTTGTCGCCCACCTTGGCGGAGCCGATAGCCTGAATGCCCCCGAGGCCGTTGCCCAGCATGGCCAGGAACGTCTTGGCGTCGATTGACGGAGTCCTCTCGATGGTCTCGGCGAACTCGGTGAACATGACGCCGTAGAGCGGTCCCATCGACCCGCCAATCTCCGTCATCAGCACCGTACCCAGAGTGTCGAAGGCTGCCGCGAGCGACATCTCGTTCCCCTTGATCCTCTCGGCGGCGAGGCCGAAGCCCTTGGCCATGTTGACCCCGTGGTCGCCGTCGCCGATCTTGCCGTCGATTTCGCTCAGATAGGCGCGATTGGCGATGATCTGGTCCGCGAGGGACAGGACGATGTCGCCCGAGGACGCGTTGCAGAACTGTTCCATATGCGTGTCTCCTAGAGCATCGCCGGGCAGCGGACCTCGACGTCCAGGAGCCTCTTCAGCTCGGCGTCGAGGGCCATGACCGTGAGCGTGGCACCAACCATTTCGAGAGAAGTGAAGTAGTTTCCGATATAGGTCTTGTAGATCGTCAGCCCGCGTGCCGTGATTTCCGACGAGATGGTGTCGTTGAGGATGTAGAGTTCGTTGACGGGCGTCGCGCCAAGGCCGGATATGAGGATCGCCACCTCGGTTCCCGGCGCGAGACCATGGTCGTCGAGGACGATCCCGGCCATGTCGCGGGCCACCTCCGCCGCCGTCTTCAGCGGCTCGACGCGCACTCCCGGCTCCCCATGATGGCCGATGCCCATCTCCATGGTGCCCGGCTCGATCGCGAAATTGGGATGTCCGACCGCCGGTAGCGTGCAGGGGCCGAGGCCGACGCCGACGGAGCGGCAATTGTCGATGGCGCGCTGCGCCACCGCCTGTACCTCATCGAGGGTCGCGCCCTCCCGGGCCTTGGCGCCGGCGCACTTCCACATGAAAATCTCGCCGGCGACGCCGCGGCGCTTCTCCCGCTCCTGCGGCCCGGCCGAGCACACGTCGTCATTGGCGACCACGGTGGCGATGGTGAGGCCTTCCTTGGCGGCGAGCTTGATCGCCATCTTCACGTTCATGTTGTCGCCGGCATAGTTGCCATAGAGGCAGACGACGCCCTTGCCGCCGTCGGCCTCCCGCGCGGCATCGAGGAAGCTCTTGGCCGTCGGCGAGGAGAAGAGTTCGCCCACCGCCACAGCATCCAGCATGTTGCGCCCGGTATAGCCGATGAAGGCCGGCTCGTGGCCGGAGCCGCCGCCGGTGATCACGCCCACCTTGCCGGGGACCGGCGCGTGACGGGCCGCGATCACCCGGGGATTGTCGGCAAGCCGGACGATATCCGCATGGGCCTTCACGAAGCCCTTGACCGTATCTTCGGCCACTTCGTCGGGATTGTTGATGAACCGCCGCATGGTAACTCCTGTGCTCCGCCCGTCAGACGATGGTGTAGCCGCCGTCGACCAGCAGGTCGGCGCCGTTGATCATGTCGGCGGCGTTCGAGGCCAGGAACACAGCCGCGGCCGCGATTTCCTCGGGAAGGGCGAAGCGGCCAGTCGGAATGCGCTGCTTCAACGCTTCCCCCTTCGGGCCATCCCAGGCCTTCTTGCCGAGTTCGGTCAGGACCACCGTGGGGGAAATGGTGTTGACGGTGATGCCGTGCTTGCCCCACTCGGCCGCCAGCGTCTTCGACAGGCCGATGACGCCGAACTTGGAGGCGCAATAGGCCGCGTGCTGGTCGATGGCGACGGTGCCGGCCTGGGAGGCGAGGTTGATGATCTTGCCGCCCCTGCCTGCCTTGATCAGGGCCCGTCCGGCGGCCTGCGAGACGAGGAAGGTGCCCTTCAGATTGATGTCGATGGTCTTCGTCCAGGCATCGAGGCTGAGCTCCTCGGCGGGCGCCAGCACGACAATGCCGGCACTGTTCACCACGATGTCCAGGTGGCCATAGGCGCCGAGCGCCGCGGCAAAGCTTGCTTCCACCGACCGGGGATCGGAGACGTCGCAAGCGAAGGCACGGGCGCCGTCCCCCAGGGTGTCGGCCTTGGTCCTCGCAATCGTTTCGTTGAGGTCGAGAACGCCCACCGAGGCGCCCTTCGCCGCGAATGCGGATGCAATCGCGCTGCCGATGCCGGACGCGCCGCCGGTCACGAGCGCGACCTTGCCGCTCAGGGAGAAGTTCAGGTCGATCTGATTTGGGTCCGTCATGGTTCTCTTCTCGACATGTCGGGGGAACGGAGCGGCACCGATCGTACCGCTCCACCGCCAGATCACTTGCGATTGGCAAGAAGCCGGTCGACATTGTCGGCCGTCACGGGGGTCCAGGGGACGTTGTAGTTCTTGTCCTCACCGCCGTTCCACGGCATGTCCTTGTACGTCACCCAGATGTCGGACTGCGGCTTGTAGTTTCCCTTCCTCGCATGGAAGATGGCGAGGTCGAGTGCCCCTTGGGCCTGGGCTCGCCCGTCTTGCAGGATGGACATCATCTCGCCCCTCTTCACGGCCTGGAGGGCGTCGGTGACGCCGTCGATGCCGCCGATCGCGAAACTCTTCACGTCGAGCCCGGCGGCCTTGATCGCCTCGATGGCACCGAGCGCCATCTCGTCGTTCTGGCCGATCACGCCGTTGATCTTGCCCGGATGCGCCGTGAGCCAGTTTTCCATGAGCTTCTGGGCCTCGGCGCGCGACCAGTTCGCCGTCTGATCCTCGATCACCTTGACATCGGGGCATTCCGCGAGGGCCTTCTTGTTCCCCTGAAGCCGCGAAATCTGCGCCGATTGCCCGACCGGACCCTCGATCACCACGACGTTGCCCTTGCACCCGATCTTGTCCAGAACGGCCTTGGCTTCCAGATAGCCGGAAATGGTGTCGTCAGACCCGACATAGGCGGTGAGCTGGTCCGAATTGACGCGCGTATTGGAGCCGATCACCGGGACATGGGCGTTGACCGCCAGCTCCACTGCGGCCGCGCCGGCATCAACGTCGATGGGGGCGAAGATGATCGCGTCGTATTTCTGAGTGATCATCGTCTTGAATTGATCTTGCTGGACCAGTGCGTCGTAACGCCCGTCGAAGATCGTCAGTTTTACTTCGCCACTCTTGACCGCCGGATGTTCCTGAAGCGCCGAGGCCCAAATCTGCATGAACTCCGCATTGAGCCCATAAGGCGCGGCACCGATCCTGACGGTCTGCTGGGCCGCGCAGGGCGTGGCGAGCAGCGCTGTCGCGGAAGCGATCGCCAATATCAACTTTCTCATGTCGTTTCCTCCTCCAAAATTGGTTTTGGTTTGGCGGCTTTTATTCCCGGCGCCCGCGGATCCGCCGTCACCGCGTCGCGTCGGTTTCTCAGGCGCGCCTCCGATCGAGCATCACGGCCCCGACGATCAGGGCGCCTTTGAGAACCTGCTGGTAGTAGGATTGGATACCCATCAGATCGAGGCCGTTGTTCATCACCCCGATGATCAGCGCGCCGATCAGCGTTCCCGTCACCCGGCCGACACCGCCGGAAAGGCTGGTTCCGCCGATGACGACCGCGGCGATGGCGTCGAGCTCGTAGGCGACGCCGGCCTGCGGCAGCGCGGAGCCCGTGCGGGCGCTCAGCAGCATGCCCGAAAGACCCGCGAGAGCGCCGGAAACCACGTAGACGGCGAACTGGATGCGGGCGGTGCCGATGCCCGATGTCCGCGCCGCATGGGGATTGCCGCCGACCGCGTAGATGTAGCGGCCGAACCGGGTCCTGCTGAGCACCCACCAGGAGATCGCGAACACCACCGCGAGGATCACCACCGGCGCCGGGATGCCCAGCACATCCCCGGTCCCGATCCAGCGGAAATCCGGCGTCAGCGCGGGAACCGGCCGGCCGCCGCCATAGATGAGGGTGAGACCGCGTGCCGCCGAGAGCATGCCAAGCGTTGCGACGAAGGCTGGAACCGAAAAGTGCGAGACGATGACGCCGGATATCGCGCCACAGCTCATCCCAACCAGGAGACCGACACCGATGCCGATCAAGGCGGGATAGGGAGCGCCGGGCAAGCCGGCGGTCGCTGAGGTGGTCACGAAGCTCGCACTCACGATCCCGGCGAGCGCCACCACGGAGCCCACCGACAGGTCGATGCCGCGGGTCAGGATGACGAAGGTCATGCCGATGGCGAGAACCCCGTTGATCGACGTCTGCAGCAAGATGTTCGAGATGTTGCTCGGTGTCAGAAAGAATTCATTCGACACCGCCAAGATCACCACCAGGGCAATCAGGGCGAGGACGATGCCGTATTCCTGAATGAGGATCCGGCGCCGTTCGGGGCTGAACCATCGCTTCATCTGATTGTTGCCGCCCGTGGACACGACACGCTCCTCCATTGTCAGTCCGGCACCGCGCGCTTTTTCAGGCTGCAAGGTGGACGAGTGATTGGGCATCCATTTCCTCCCGGCTGTAGATTCCGGTGCTTCGACCGGCGCGCATCACCATGATCCGGTCGGACATGCCGAGGACTTCGTCGATCTCCGAAGAGATCATGACGACCGTGCCGCCGGAGGCGGCGAACTCGCAGATGATGCGGTAGATCTCGCGCTTCGCGCCGACATCCACGCCGCGGGTCGGCTCGTCCAGCAGCAGGACCTTCGGGTTGCGAAGGAACCACTTGCCGAGAACCACTTTCTGCTGATTGCCACCCGAGAGACCCGAAACCAGCATCGTGTCGCGGGCCGCCTTGATCTGAAATCGCTCGCGAACCTGCCGGCTCGCTTCCGCCTCGCGGGCACGGTCCATGGCGAAGGCGGGGCTCATCTCGGGCAGGCTCGCCATACAGATGTTCGCCCGTACGGAATCGAAGAGGTTGAGGCCCGTGAGCTTGCGGTCTTCGGTGACAAGCGCGATCCCGTGCGCCATGGCGTCCGCCGGCTTCCCGGCGGTGACTTTCGTTCCGCCGACCGTGACGCTCCCCGCCGAGCGCCTGTCGATACCGAAGATGCAGTTGAAGATCTCGGTCCGTCCCGAACCCATGAGACCGTAGATGCCGAAGATTTCCCCCTTCCGCGCCGAGAATGAAACGTCCTCGATCTTGTTCGGACAGCTCAGTCCACCGACCTCAAGACCGATCTGCGACGTGGGGATATTGGTCTTGATGTATTCTTCAGCCAGCTCGCGGCCGACGATCATGCGGATCAGGCCCGGCCGATCGATATCCGCCAGGTCACCGCTTCCTACATAGGCGCCGTCCCGGAATACCGTGTAGGCATCGGCGATCTGGAAGATTTCCGACAGGCGATGCGAGACGTAGACGACGCCACGCCCTTGTGCCCTCAGACGTTCGATGGTGGCGAAGAGGTGCTGGGCCTCCTTTTCGCCGATGGCCGACGTCGGCTCATCCATGAAGATGACTTCCGCATCGTAGCTGAGCGCCTTGGCGATCTCCACGAGCTGCGTCTGCGCCACCGACAGGTTCATCATGTATTGGCCGGCGTGGATATCGAACGCGAGGTCGTCGAGGAGCTTCTGCGCAGCACGGTTCATGGCGCGGAAGTCGATCCCGCCGAAGCGCGTGGCAGGTTCGCGGCCGAGATACATGTTTTCGGCCACCGTCATGTGGGGAACGGGGCTAAGCTCCTGCTCGACGATAGCGATGCCCGCCGCCAGCGCATCCGCCGGCCTTGCAAAATCCACATCGAGACCGCGACGGCGGATTGAGCCCGCATCGCGCCTCAAGATGCCCATCAGGATTTTCAGAAAAGTGGACTTGCCTGCGCCGTTGCCGCCGCACAGCGCATGAACCGATCCGGCGCGGAGTTGGAACCGGCCGTCGCGCAAAGCCGCAACACCGGCAAAGGACTTCTTGAGTCCTTCCACATCCAGCAGAAGTTCCACCTTGGTCTCTCCCAATCTTATGTGCCGACCTCTCATGGGGGGCGGCTGCTGCGAGGATTCTATGTCCTCGTCTTCACATTCAACAATATTCGATCTTGATTTTACAAATGTCAATATCGAAGAATTGGGCGCCATGCGAAAAGTGATCGGCAAGATGATCCCAGGAAGCCGATGGCACCGAGGCAAGCGGAGCTGAGGTCCTTTCGAAGAACGAGCGAGAGAGCGAGGCCGCCGTCAAAGGCGTGGAGGACGCAGGCGAAACCTTCTGGCACGCCCCGCCGCGTGACCCCGTCCGGCTCCAGCGGAACGGAGGATCAGCCGAACGTCGGCTCGAACTCCCCCGTCTTGTATCGCTGCGCCATCTGCGCCAGGGAGATCGGCTTGATCCGCTCGGCCTTTCCGGCCGTGCCGAACTGCTCGAGCCGCTCCCGGCACAGCTTGGCCAGGGCGGCGCGCGCCGGCGCCAGGAACTTGCGCGGATCGAACTCGGCCGGATTCTCGTGAAGCACCTTGCGCACGGCGCCTGTCATGGCGAGGCGGCAATCCGTATCGATATTGATCTTCCGCACGCCGTGCCGGATGCCACGCTGAATCTCTTCGATGGGTACGCCCCAGGTCGGCCTGATCTCGCCGCCGTGGCGATTGATCGTTTCCTGAAGCTCCTCGGGCACCGAGGACGAGCCGTGCATGACAAGATGCGTGTTCGGCAGCTTGGCGTGGATTGCCTCGATCACATGCATGGCGAGGATCGCGCCGTCGGGTTTTCGGGAGAACTTGTAGGCGCCGTGGCTCGTGCCCATGGCTACCGCAAGCGCGTCCACTCCGGTATCGCGAACAAAACGGACCGCCTGGTCCGGATCGGTGAGGAGCTGGTCGTGGGCGATCTCGCCCTCGACCCCGTGTCCGTCCTCCTGCTCGCCGCCGCCGGTCTCCAGCGAGCCGAGCACGCCGATCTCCCCCTCCACGGAGACGCCGCCCCCATGGGCCACCTCTACCACCCGGCGGGTGATGCCGGCATTGTAGTCGTAGTCGGCGGGCGTCTTCCCGTCCTCCGTCAGCGATCCATCCATCATCACGGAGGTGAAGCCGTGCTGGATGGCCGTGATGCAGGTGGCTTCGTTGTTGCCGTGGTCGAGATGCATGCAGAGGGGAACGTCCGGATGGATCTCCACCAGGGCGTCGACCAGCTTCGCGAGCATGATGTCGTTGGCGTAGCTGCGGGCGCCTCGGCTCGCCTGAAGAATCACCGGCGCGCGCAGCTCTGCCGCCGCCTCCACGATCGCGAGGCCCTGCTCCATATTGCTCATGTTGAAGGCCGGCACGCCGTAGCCGTGTTCCGCGGCGTGGTCGAGCAGCTGCCTCAGTGTGATGCGACCCATCTTGGGTTCTCCTGTTCGATGTCGGACCAGATCAACCGGCAGAGTGCCCGCCGGGACGCCGCTCGCCGGCATATCGGCCGAAGGTTGCGACCTCCTCGCGCGCGCCGAAGACGAGCGGGGTCCGCTGGTGCAGCGTGGCGGCGGGAATCTCCAGGATCCGGACGGAGCCATCCGTCGCGGCACCGCCCGCCTGCTCCACCAGGAAGGCGATGGGCCAGGCCTCGTAGACGAGCCGCAGCCGGCCCTTCTCGTATCCAGCGCGACTGTCGGCAGCATAGAAGAACAACCCGCCCCGGCGCATGATGCGGTGGAGCTCGCCTACCGCAGCCCCGAGCCAGCGGGTGTTGAAGTCGCGCCCGCGCACGCCCGAGCGGCCCGCATAGCAATCCTCCACATAGGACCGGATGCCCGGCGCCCAGTGCCGATGATTGGACGGATTGAAGGCGAGCTCCGTCGTGGCCGGCGCGATGACGGCCTTCGACCCGTAAACGAAGAAACGTCCGGCCTGCGGATCGAGCGTGGCGAGGATCACGCCATCTCCGAGCGAGAGGCCGAGATCCACGGTATGCCCGTAGGAGACGTAGCCGGCGGCGATCTGGGCGGAGCCGGCGATAGCAAGGTCCGCCTCTGCCGGAAAAACCGAGAAGAGCGAGCCGAGGGGCGCGCCGATGCCGATATTTCCCGAGCCGTCCACCGGGTCCATGGCTACCGAGACGAGGCCGCCGATGCTGCCAAACACCGCCTCGTCCGCCTCCTCGGACACGATCGCGGCGACGCCTGCGGCCCGAAGGCCCGCGACGAAGAGGTGGTGGCCCCCGACATCTATCGCTTTCTGACGATCGCCATCGGCATTGTCGCCCACGAGCCGTCCCGGCTCCCCGGGCAGCTCGCCCTGCGCCAGCCGCCGCGCCAGCGCGACGGAAGCCGCCAGGATGGCCTCGATAGCCAGGGCGGCGGCGCGCTGGAGCTCGCCCTGCTCCGCCCAGTTCGCAAGCAGGGTATCCACGGGCGTCGCGTGGTCGGGCGCCGTGTCTCCTGGCAGGATGAGAGGTGCCGGCATCATGTCCGCCCCATCCGCGCCAGCGCCCGGTCGGCGACCGCTTGGGCGGTGATGCCGTATTCCTTGTACAGCCGCTCGGCGGGGGCGGACGCGCCGAAGCCGGTCATGCCGATCACATCGTCCTCGCTGTCCACATAGCGCGTCCAGCCGAACTTC
Source organism: Ancylobacter sp. GW821-FHT10E12 (assembly GCF_058809335.1). NCBI lineage: Bacteria > Pseudomonadati > Pseudomonadota > Alphaproteobacteria > Hyphomicrobiales > Xanthobacteraceae > Ancylobacter > Ancylobacter sp. GW821-FHT10E12. Next base: position 200,346 of record NZ_JBXASN010000008.1, read on the forward strand.
CCGGCGGCCTCGACCGCGATGCGCGGCGCATCGCCCAGCACGGCGCGCCGGTAGTCCGGCGCCTGCTCCTGGAACAGTTCCCAGGACGGCATGGAGACCACCGCCGCCGCAACGCCCTTCTGTTCCAGCAGAAGCGCCGCCTCGACCGCGAGGCTGACCTCCGTCCCCGTGGCCAGGAGCGTGACGTCGCGGGCGCCCTCGGCGCCGGCGATCACATAAGCGCCGCGCATGGAGAGGTTCTCGCCCGTGGCTTCCCGGCGGAGCTGGGGGACGTTTTGGCGGGAGAGCGCCATCACCGAGGGCCTGTGCCGCATCCTGAGCGCGGCCTCCCAGCATTCCAGCGTCTCGACGGCATCGCCGGGTCGGAACACGTTCAGATTGGGGATGGCGCGCAGGCTCGCCAGATGCTCCACCGGCTGATGGGTCGGGCCATCCTCGCCGAGTCCGATGGAATCATGGGTGAACACGTAGATGACGCGCAGGCCCATCAGGGCGGAAAGCCGGATCGCATTGCGCGCATAGTCCGAGAAGACGAGGAACGTCCCGCCATAGGGAATGAGGCCGCCATGCAGCGCCATCCCGTTCATCGCCGCCGCCATGGCGAATTCGCGCACGCCGTAGCTCACATAACGGCCGGAAGGCGCGGCTCCGAAATCGCCGCCGTTCGCGGCGACCCGCGTGAGGTTGCTATGGGTCAAGTCGGCGGAGCCGCCCACCATCTCGCCGACCGACGCGACCAGGGCCTCAAGGGCGATCTGGCTCGCCTTTCGGGTGGCCACTGCCTGGGGTTGCCGGAACAGTGCCTGTCGCGCTCCGTCCATGGCGGTGTCGAAGCTTTCCGGCAGATGCCCACCGAGCGCGCGCTCGAATTCGGCGCGCTCCGACTCCGGCCGGGCGGCAAGGCGTGCTGCCCAGGCTTCGCGGGCCTCCGCGCCCCGGCACCCAATCCGGCGCCAGGCCGCGAGGAGTTTCTCGGGTATCTCGAACGGAGCGGCGGTCCAGCCAAGCGCCTGCTTGGTCGCGGCGGCTTCGGCGGCGCCGAGGGGCGCGCCATGGGCGGAATTCTTTCCGGCCTTGGAGGGCGAGCCGTAGCCGATGACCGTCTTCAGAGCGATCAGCGTCGGGCGGTCGGCATCGGCGGTGGCCTTCGAGAGGGCGGCGTCGATGGCATCGGGGTCATGCCCGTCCACGGCGATGACGCGCCATCCACAGGCCTCAAAGCGCATCCTCGTATTATCGCTGAAGGAGAGCCCAGTGGAGCCGTCGATGGTGATGGCGTTGTCGTCATAGAGCACCACCAGCTTACCGAGTCCGAGGTGTCCGGCAAGGGAGACCGCCTCCTGGCCGACCCCCTCCATGAGGCAGCCGTCGCCGCAGAAGACGTAGGTCCGGTGATCCACCGCATCGGCGCCGAAGCGTTCCGCCAGGATGCGCTCGGCGATGGCCATGCCCACCGCGTTGGCGAGCCCCTGGCCGAGCGGGCCGGTGGTGGTCTCGATGCCGGAGGCATGCCCGTACTCGGGATGTCCCGCGGTTCGCGCGCCCCATTGGCGGAACGCCTTTAGCTCCTCCACCGTCATGTCGGCATAGCCGCACAGATGAAGCAGGCTGTAGAGCAGCATGGAGCCGTGCCCGTTGGAGAGCACGAAGCGGTCACGGTCCGGCCAGGATGGGTGGGAGGCATCGAACTTCAGATGCCGCGCGAACAGCACCGCCGCCGCGTCCGCCATGCCCAGAGGCATGCCGGGATGACCCGAGTTCGCGGCCTCGACCGCATCGATCGAGAGAGCCCGGATACAGTTGGCGAGTTCTGCGATTTTAACATCCGACATGTTATTTTTAACCTCCCTGGCGGTTCGAGACGCCCGGGACCCTAGCCTCCCATGAAAAACATCACAAGTTAAAATAACAAAATATCACTTTTGATGTTGAAATGTTCGATAATCGTGTTATTTTTTGGTGTGAGGAAGCGCATGAAACAAGACGTGAGGCGGCAGGCGATCATGGACCGGTTGATGACCACGGGGTCGGTCACCAGCGATGCTCTGGCGCTGGAGCTGCAGGTCTCGAAGATGACCATCCATCGCGATCTGGAGGACCTCGAGCAGGCCGGAATGCTGCGTCGCGTGCGTGGCGGCGCCACGGTCGAGGCGAGCGCCAATTTCGAGAGCGACTTCCGCTATCGGCAGACGCTTGCCGCCGACGAGAAGGCCCGCATCGCGGCATTCGCCGCCAAGCAGGTGGAGCCCGGCCAGACCCTCATCATCGACGACGGCTCCACCGCCGGCGGGATCGCCCGCCATCTCGGGGATCTGCGTCCGCTGACGATCATGACCAACAATCTCACTGTGCTGCAGACGACGGCCGGCTCGCCGGGCTTGACGCTTATCGCGCTGGGTGGGCAGTACAGCAAGAAGTTCAACGGCTTCTTCGGCTTGTTGACGGAGGATTCCCTGCGGGGGCTCCGGGCGGATGTGGCCTTTATCTCGTCCTCGGCGATCTCCGGGGTGTCGGCCTACCACCAAGAGCATGAGGTGGTGCAGACCAAGAGGCTGATGATCGCCGCCGCAACCCGACGCTATCTTCTTGTGGACCATGGAAAGTTCGGCCGCACAGCGCTCTATTTCCTGGCCGAGCTGAAGCTCTTCGACGCGGTGATCACCGGAGAAATGCCGCCGCCTCACATTGCGGACGAACTGGCAGCGGCGGGCGCGTCGCTCCTCGTCGCCGGAAGCTGAGGAGCCTGCCATGCTCTGGATCGGCTCCGGCTGGAAGATGAACAAGACGCTGGGCGAAGCGCTCGCCTTTGCGCATGCCCTGCGCAGCTTTGTCCCTCAGCTCGACGGGCGCATTAAGCCGTTCGTCATCCCGCCTTTCACGGCGGTGCGCGAGGTCAAGGCGGCGTTGGCGGACACCCGCGTGGCGGCCGGCGCGCAGAACATGCATTGGGACGATTCCGGGCCCTGGACCGGCGAGATCTCGCCGGCCATGCTGACCGATTGCGGCCTCGATCTCGTCGAACTGGGCCACAGCGAGCGCCGCCGCTGTTTCAGCGAGACCGACGTGACCGTCGGGCTGAAGACCGAAGCCGCGGTGCGCCATGGCCTGACGCCGCTGATCTGCATCGGCGAAAGCGCGGACGAGCGTGCGGCCGGGCAGGCCGAGGCCGTGCTGGCCACCCAGGTGCGCGGTGCATTGGAGAGGATCTCTCCGGAGCAGCGCGGCAAGCCCATCCTGTTCGCCTACGAACCGATCTGGGCGATCGGAGACGGGGGCGTTCCCGCAACTCCCGCTTATGCGGATGAGCGCCAGGCGGCCATCAAGGCCGAAGCGGCCACGATGCTCGGCCGATCTCCCCCTGTGCTCTACGGCGGCAGCGTGGACAGGGACAACGCCGCCGAGCTGGTGCGCCAGCCACACGTGGACGGCCTTCTCATCGGGCGCTCCGCCTGGTCGGCCGAGGGCTACATCGAAATCCTGAAGCGGGTCCAGGCCACACTTTAGGCAACACGAACAAAGGACAAGACCAATGAGGATTGCCATCGGCGCGGACAGCGCGGGACAGCCATTGCTGGACATCATCGCCGACCATCTGACCGCCAAGAGCGGAATCGAGGTCTCGAATCTCAGTCAGCCCGGTCTTTATGCAGACCTGGCGCGCGATCTCTCCAACACGATTCTCGCCGGCGAGAACGACCGCGGCATCCTGGTGTGCGGCACTGGGATCGGCATGTGCATCTCGGCGAACAAGGTGCCCGGCATCCGCGCCGCCCTTACCCACGATACTTATTCGGCGGAACGGGCGGCGAAGTCGAACAACGCCCAGATCATCACCATGGGCGCCCGTGTGATCGGACCGGAACTCGCCAAGGCCATCGTCGATATGTGGCTTGCTTCCCACTTCGATCCCAACGGCACATCCGCCGGCAACGTTCGCGCCATTGATCGGCTCGATGCGGAAAAGCGCGCCTAGGGATAGGAACGGCGCGGCAGGCGCCGGCGCGTCCGACGAGCCGGCCTCCGCGCTCGGCCCGGAGATGGTGAAGGAAGTGCTCGACACCATGCTGGCCTCGCGGCCGAGGGCATGACCATGATCTGCGTCATGCATGAGATGGGTTTCGCGCGTGACGTCGCCGACCGCGTCGTCTTCATGGACAGGGCTCGATCGTCGAGCAGAATACGCCGGGCAGGTCCTTCCAGGCTCCGAAAAGCGACCGCGCGCGCGAGTTTCTGCGGCAGGTCATTCATTGATCATGGGGGCAGGACTTTCCTTCGAGGACAACGTGTTGTGTTGATCGCGCAGGGCATCGGTCGAGCGGCGGACCACATCGGATATCTGCATAAGTTGTTTCGCCAGCGGGTTCGTCTTGCGCCAGACCATTCCAATGGTCCGTGACGGTTCGGGATCTCTGAAACGCACGACAGAGACGGACGCCGAGCGGGTCTCTACTGCCACGGCCATTTCCGGGATCAGGGTGACGCCGATGCCCGCATCGACCATCTGCACCAGCGTCGACAGGGAACTGGCATCGAGAAAATCGCGCGATGGCGTGGCGCGCATGTCGACATTGCAGAACGACAAGGCCTGGTCGCGAAAGCAGTGCCCCTCTTCCAGGAGAAGCAGCCGCATTTCGCGCAGCGCTTCGGGGCCGGGTACCGGCTTTCCCCCATCATGACTCGGACGAACCAGCACAAAGCTTTCCGTCAGCAGGGTGATTTCGGTGAATGCGGGTTCGGAAACCGGCAGGGCGACGATTGCCGCATCAAGGCGCCCTTCTTCGAGCTCCTGAATGAGCCTTGGCGTCTGCGTCTCGCGCACGTGAATGTCGAGGCTCTTGTAGAGGCGGCTCAGATTGCCGAGCAGCGTCGGCAGTAGATAGGGCGCGACGGTCGGGATCACGCCGATGCGCAGCCGGCCCACCAGCCTATCCTGTGAGGACCGTGCCAGGTCTTCCAACTCGTCGATCGAACGCAGAATGCCGCGAATGCGCAGGGCGAATTCTTCCCCAAAACCGGTGAGGCGGACCTGACGCGAACTGCGCTCAAACAGCTCGATACCGACCTCAGCCTCCAACTCTTTGATCTGCATCGACAAAGCTGGCTGGGAGATGCCGCATGCCTCGGCCGCGCGCCGGAAATGTCCATGCCGCGCCAAAGCCTCGAAGTAGCGGAACTGCTTGAGTGTCAGATTTTTCATAAGCCAAACTTATCGCTCCAATCAATAAATCGGAATTAATCCAATGAAAGAAACTTGATATGAGGCTTGTCAGTGACGATCAGGAGTAGCCGGCGGCGACCACCGACTCGTGCTCCCTCTGCTTTCGGCATGACGAATTCCGGGCTGACCATGACATGGGATCTGGTTCCTGTGCGTGCCGTCGGTTCGCCCACTGAGTAGCGCAGCGAAGCCTCGATCGGAGAAGAACATGAGCGAGACGAATGACGGCAGCACGGGAAAATGCCCGGTCGCTCACGGGACAAGCGGCACCCAGAACCGCGACTGGTGGCCCAGCCAGCTGCGTGTCGACTTGCTGAGCCAGCACTCGTCCAAATCCGATCCGCTGGATCCGACGTTTGATTATCGCGAGGAGTTCGCGAAGCTCGACTATGAGGAGCTGAAGAACGACCTGCGCAAGCTGATGACCGACTCGCAGGACTGGTGGCCGGCCGACTTCGGCAATTATGGCCCGCAGTTCATCCGCATGGCCTGGCACAGCGCTGGCACCTATCGCCTCGCGGACGGCCGTGGCGGCGGCGGCCGCGGCCAGCAGCGCTTCGCCCCGCTCAACAGCTGGCCGGACAATGTCAACATCGACAAGTCCCGCCGCCTGCTGTGGCCGATCAAGCAGAAGTACGGCCAGAAGATTTCCTGGGCGGATCTCATGATCCTCACCGGCAACGTTGCGCTGGAGACGATGGGCTTCCGCACTTTTGGCTTCGCCGCCGGCCGCGCTGACACTTGGGAGCCGGATCTCGACGTCAACTGGGGTTCGGAGACGGCCTGGCTGACGCATCGCGCGCTCGACAAGTTCGAGGCCCCGCTCTCGGCCACCGAGATGGGCCTGATCTACGTCAATCCGGAAGGCCCGAACGCCAATGGCGACCCGATTTCGGCGGCGGCGTTCATCCGCGAGACCTTCGCCCGCATGGCGATGAACGATGAGGAAACCGTCGCGCTGATCGGCGGCGGCCACACCTTCGGCAAGACCCATGGCGCCTCGGCCGAGTCCTACAAGGGACCGGATCCGGAGGCTGCGGCGCTCGAGGCGCAGGGTCTTGGATGGGCCAGCAGCTTCGGCTCGGGCTCCGGCGCGGACGCCATCGGCAGCGGCCTTGAGGTTACCTGGACGCAGACGCCGGTGCAGTGGAGCAACTTCTTCTTCGAGAACCTGTTCAAGTTCGAATGGGTGCAGACCCGCAGCCCCGCCGGCGCGATCCAGTGGGAGGCGAAGGACGCCGAGGACGTCATCCCGAACGCCCACGATCCATCGAAGAAGCACAAGCCGACCATGTTGACGACGGACCTGTCGTTGCGCTTCGACCCGGTCTACGAGAAAATCTCGCGTCGTTTCCTGCAGAACCCGCAGGCCTTCGCCGAGGCCTTCGCCCGCGCCTGGTTCAAGCTGACCCACCGCGATCTCGGCCCCCGCGCGCGCTATCTCGGCCCGGAAGTGCCGAAGGAAGAACTGATCTGGCAGGACAACGTGCCGGCCGCCGATCATGCGCTGATCGACGAGGCGGACGTCGCCACCCTCAAGGCCAAGGTGCTGGAAGCTGGTCTCCCGGTCTCCGAGCTCGTCGGCACCGCGTGGGCATCGGCCTCCACCTTCCGCGGCGGCGACAAGCGTGGCGGCGCCAACGGCGCGCGCGTGCGTCTCAGCCCGCAGAAGGACTGGGAGGTCAACCAGCCGCTGCAGCTCGCCAAGGTGCTGCATGTGCTGGAAGGCATCCAGTTCGAGTTCAACCGCGCCGCCGCCGGCGGCAAAAAGGTCTCGCTCGCCGACCTGATCGTGATCGCAGGCAATGCTGGCGTCGAGCAGGCGGCGAAGGCGGCCGGCCATGACGTGACGGTTCCGTTCGCACCGGGCCGCACCGACGCCTCCCAGGCTCAGACCGACATCCACGCCTTTGACGTGATGGAGCCGCAGGCGGACGGCTTCCGCAACTATCAGAAGCCTTCGCTCCATGTCCCGGCCGAGGTGGCGCTGATCGACAAGGCGCAACTGCTGACCCTGACCGCTCCCGAGCTGACCGTGCTCATTGGCGGCCTGCGTGCGATCAACATCAATGTCGACGGCTCCACCCATGGCGTCCTGACCAGCCGGCCGGGCGCGCTGACGAATGACTTCTTCGTCAACCTGCTCGACATGAGCACGCAGTGGAAGATGGCCGGCGACGACAAGAATGTGTTCGAGGGCCACGACCGCAAGTCGGGCGAGATCAAGTGGACCGGTACCCGCGCCGACCTCGTGTTCGGCTCGAACTCGGTGCTGCGCGCTCTAGCCGAGGTTTATGCCAGCTCGGATGTCCGGGCGAAGTTCGTAAACGACTTCGTTGCCGCGTGGACGAAGGTGACAAACCTCGATCGCTTCGATCTGGTCTGATCCTTACTGAACGCCCCTGACCGTTGCCGGCGACCCGGCAGCGGTCAGGGGAGGACCATGGTGATGGTGCGCATGGTCTGCCAGCGCCAGAACCGACACTAAGGTTGTACCGAAAAGAGCTCGTCAGGATATCGACGCTCAGTGCCGGTGAATTAGGGAGGGTACCTCCCGCAATGAGCCCGGCGACGTGCAATGCGTCGAAGATGGTCGTCGCGCCGACCTCGCGCGCCATCTCTGTAACCGCGGCAATATCGTCGGGCATCACCATTACGGAACGGCCGAGCAGGACCAGACGCCGCTGCCGCACCAGATCGGTCGCCCGATGGGTATCGGGACCACAATCCGTCCTGTTGAACGGAAGGTCCTCGATCCTCGACCCGGCGAGTTCCGGGGTGCCGCTGCGTCGCTGGCTGAGATGGTCCTCACGCGCGTCGGTCAGGGCCAGCAGCAGATCGTCCGGCCTCGCCAAGACGTGAAACACGGCCAGATTGGCGAAGGTGCAGCTCGGAAGGCGAGGCTCAGCCCATATGACGCCGAGCCGGATCCTGGCGGTTTCCGGCTTCGTCGCTTTCGCCTGGCTCTCGCAGGCCGAATCGATACCGCGATCGCCCCGATATCGGCGTCGGCCTCCAAGCCTGCCGATGTGCCGATAGCGACGGCCCGGCAGCGCTTATCGCTCCGCGCGGACTTAAACCTCGTCGCTGAACTGTGCCGGCAGTCGGCCAGCCTTGAACAGGATCTTCGGTTCGTCGTCGAATTCGCCGGTCTCGGCATCGCCGGAAGTCGAAAAGGCCACCACCCCGGCTTTCGCTCCAGCCAGTCGCTCGGCGGTACGGATCGCCATGGCCTCGTTGCGCACGCTGTTCGGCGGCTCCGCCCTCAATGCGCCGCGAGCACCGGCCTTGAAGGCTTGCACGACATAGATCGTTTCGATTGCCACGCCATCTCTCCGATCGCGCCCGACCTATTTCGGGCGGCAGCGATTCAATGTGGCGAACTAGAACAGATATGGAACAAATAGACAAGGCCCAAGCCTGCGACGGTGGTTCGGGGCATGCTCGCCGCCATCGTCGATCTCGCACAATGCGCGAGGAGACCCTACAGGCCGGCGGCCTTGCGCAGGGCGGCGTTGATGCGCTCCTGCCAACCGGCGCCATCCCGCTGGAAATGTTCCAGTACGTCGCGGTCGAGGCGGATCGAGACCTGCTCCTTGGCATTCGGAATCGCGGGCGCCTTCGGGGCCGGGGCTTCGGCCGCCGGCTTGGTCGTCGCGGTCTTGAAGGCTGCTTCCGCCATGTCGCGGACGGAGCCACCCGGGCGGCGCGTGATCGGACTGCGCATGAGGCCTGCTCCTGATGGTGCCGATGCCGGCATTGGGGGCAAGGTGCCGCCACCTGTCGGAGGCGTATTGTCGGTGCTGTCGCTTCGGCGTGGATGGACGAAGTCGCGGCGGCCGGAAATCATGGCCGTCGCGCTCGATTGCTGTCGCCGCGCTTACTTGCCGCCAGCGCGGCGCTTGCGCGCAGCGTAGCGCTCGTCGCGCCGGGCCTTGGCGTCAGCTTCCGCAGCGGCGGCGGCTTCCCGGCGGGCGACCTCGGCGGCGGCCGCCGCTTCCTGGCGGGCGGCCTGCCGGGCGATCCGGGCCTCCTCGATCGCCTTGCGCTCGGCGGCGCGGGCGATCACGGCGGGGTCGTCGGCGCTGGGCCGGGCGGCGAGGTTGGCGAGCAGCCTGGCCTTAGCGGTTGCGGCGGTCTTGCGGCGGTCTTCGAACGTGTCGTTGATTTTCATGGCGCTATGTAACTGCGAGATGTTCGGAGCGCAACTTTTGTCAGAGTCGGGCGCGCCAGCCAATAGTCACGCATTCAATCCTGCTTCACGCGCCATGCGCGAGGATCATCGACTAAACGGCCGGAGCGGATGCTGGATCACGCGCTCCTCTGCCCGTGGGCGCAAATCCCCGTGCTGTCGGCCGCCGGCATGGCGGGGACGGCCGGCCTCGTCCCAGGAATGACAGGTCCTTCGCCGACCTTACCTAACGTCCTGATGCTGAACAAGATTTAATCCTGCGGCGGTGCGTTGCGGTGCAAGATAGCGGCTGGATCAGGCGACGGAGTAGCAGGGATGGTCGAGCCGGCAACGAGGGTGTCACGCAAGCTCGGCGTCTGGGCCTCGTTACTCGTCGCCTTGCTCGCGGCCGGGGGAGGCGTCTACGCGTGGCGGGAGGGCCGCGCCGCCGCGCCGCCCGCCACCGCAACCTCGGCCCGCAACCAGCCGGTGACGGTGCGCGTCGCCCGCGCCGAGCCGCGCGACGTGGCGGTGGTGCTGAGCGGCCTCGGCACGGTGCAGGCTTCGCAGACCGTCAACATCCATGCGCGGGTCGACGGCACGCTGCAATCGGTCGACTTCACCGAGGGCCAGAAGGTGAAGGCCGGCGACGTGCTGGCGCGCCTCGACGCGCGGCTGGCCCAGGCCAATCTCGACCAGGCCCGCGCCGCCAAGGCCAAGGACGAGGCGCAGCTGCGCGGGGCGCAGGCCGATCTCACCCGCTATATCGCGCTGGTGCAGAAGGACTATTCCAGCCGGCAGCAGCTCGACCAGCAGCAGGCCACCGTCGACCAGCTCAAGGCGACCATCGTCGCCGACGAGGCGGCGGTGGAGAGCGCGCAGACCAGCCTCGACTACACCACCATCACCGCGCCGGTGGATGGGCGGATGGGCATCCGCCAGCTCGATGCCGGCAATATCGTGCATTCGAGCGACACCACCCCAATCGCGGTGCTGGCGACGTTGCAGCCGGTCGCGGTGGTGTTCTCGCTGCCGGAAAAAGACCTCGACGCCGTGCGCGAGGCTGCCGCCCGCGGTTCGGTGACCGCGGTGGCCACCCGGCAGGACGGCGCGGTGCTGGGCACCGGCACCCTTGCCGTGGTCGACAACCAGATCGATGCCAGCACCGCCACCTTGCGGTTGAAGGCGGTATTTCCCAACGAGGACGAAAAGCTCTGGCCGGGCGCCTTCGTCCATGTCGCGTTGTCGGTCGACACGCTCACGGGCGTCACCACCGTGCCGAACGCCGCCGTCCAGCGCGGGCCGGACGGGCTATTCGCCTGGGTGGTCGGCGAGGGTGGCGCCGCGACGGTACGGCCGATCGAGACCGGTGCGGTGGCGGACGGACAGGCCGTGGTGACCAAGGGATTGGAGGTCGGCGAGCAGGTGGTGATCAACGGACAGTACCGGCTGCGGCCGAATGCGCGTGTCACCATCGCCGACCCTGTCGGCAAGGATGTGGCCGACGGCGCTCCCATCGCGATCAGCCAGTGAGGAGCCCGCGGTGAACCTCTCGGCCCCATTCATCCAGCGCCCGGTCGCCACCTGCCTTCTGATGCTGGCACTCGCCGTGCTCGGCGTCGTCGCCTATCCGCTGCTGCCGGTAGCGCCGCTGCCGCAGGTCGACTTCCCGACCATCCAGGTCTCCGCCACCTTGCCCGGCGCCAGCCCGGACACCATGGCCTCCGCCGTCGCCTCGCCGCTGGAACGGCGCTTCGGCCAGATCGCCGGCCTCGACCAGATGACGTCGACCTCGACGCTGGGCTCGACCTCGATCACGCTGCAATTCGCGCTCACCCGCGACATCGACGCGGCGGCGCAGGACGTGCAGGCGGCGATCACCGCGGCGCTGCGCCAGCTGCCGGACGACCTGACCTCGCCGCCGAGCTATCGCAAGGTCAACCCGGCCGACAGTCCGATCATGATCCTCGCCGCGCATTCCGACACGATGCCGATGATCGATGTCGACGATGTCGCCGACAATATCCTCGCCCAGCGCCTGTCGCAGGTGCAGGGCGTAGCGCAGGTGGTGATCGGCGGCGAGCAGAAGCGCGCGGTGCGCATCCAGCTCGACCCCGCCCGGCTCGCCTCCAGCGGGCTCACCTTCGAGGATGTGCGCACCACGCTCGCATCCTCGACCGCGCAGGCGGCGAAGGGGGCCATCAACGGCACGGCGCGCAGCTTCACCATCTCCGCCAACGACCAGATCACCCAGCCGGCCGCCTATGACGACGTCATCCTCGCCTATCGCAACGGCGCGCCGATCCGGGTGCGCGATGTCGGCCATGCGGTGGAAGGCCCGGAAAACGTCAATGTCGCGGCATGGAGCACCGGCAAGCCGGCGGTGGTGCTGCTGATCTTCAAGCAGCCCGGCGCCAATGTCATCGAGACGGTGGACGCCATCAAGGACATCCTCCCCAAGCTCGACGGCATCATCCCGGCCGGCATCACGCTCGACACCGTCGTCGACCGCACCACCACCATCCGCGCCTCGGTGGAGGACGTCGAATTTACCCTCGCCTTGACCATCGGCCTCGTGGTGATGGTCATCCTGGTGTTCCTGCGCGATGTGCGGGCGACGCTGATCCCGGCGGTGGTGGTGCCGATCTCGCTCGCCGGCAGTGCGGCGCTGATGTACGCGATGGGTTTCAGCCTCGACAACCTCTCGCTGATGGCGCTGACCATCGCGGTCGGCTTCGTGGTCGACGACGCCATCGTCGTGGTCGAGAACATCGTGCGCCACATGGAGGACGGCGAGCCCGCCTTCCAGGCGGCGATGAAGGGCGCGCGGGAGATCGGCTTCACCGTGCTGTCGATCAGCATCTCGCTGGTGGCGGTGTTCATCCCGCTGCTGCTGATGGGCGGCATTGTCGGGCGGTTGTTCCGCGAATTCGCGCTGACCGTCACCGCCGCCATCGCGGTCTCGGCGGTGGTGTCGCTGACGCTGACGCCGATGCTGTGCTCGCGCTTCCTGAAAGCCCCGCCGCATGAGCATGGCCGGCTCTACCGCGCGGTGGAGGCGGTGTTCGACGGCATCCTGGCCTTCTATATGGCGACCCTTGCCGTCGCGCTGCGGTTCCGCTTCATCACGCTGATGGTGTTCTTCACCACCCTCGCCTTGACCGGCTGGCTGTTCGTGGCGGTGCCGAAGGGCTTCTTCCCGACGCAGGATATCGGCGTGATCACCGGGCTTTCCGAGGCGGCGCAGGACGTCTCGCCGGATGAGATGAAGCGGCTGCAGGCCGCGCTCGGCGCCGTCATCGCCAAGGATCCCGCGGTGGCCGCCTTCGGCTCGGTGCTCGGCTCTGGCGGGGCCAATACCACCAATAATGGCCGCTTCTTCATCGCGCTGAAGCCGCGGGATGAGCGCGACGTCAGCGCCGCGCAGGTGATCGAGCGGCTGCGGCCGAAGCTCGCCAAGGTGTCGGGCGCCGCCGTGTTCCTGCAGCCGTCGCAGGACATCACCGTCGGCGGTCGGGTGTCGCGGGCGCAGTACCAGTACACGCTGACCGATGTCGATCTCGACGAATTGCAGAACTGGGCGCCCAAGCTGCTCGCCCGGATGCGCGAGTTGCCGCAACTGGCCGACGCATCCAGCGACCAGCAGGGCAACGCGCCGCAGCTCAAGATCACCATCGACCGCGACCGCGCCGCCCGCTTCGGCATCCAGCCGACGCTGATCGACGCGACGCTGAACGACGCCTTCGGCCAGCGGCAGGCGACGCAATATTTCACCCAGCTCGATTCCTACTCGGTGATCATCGAGGCGACGCCGGAGCTGCAGAAGCGCATCGGCACGCTGGACCAGATCTATGTGAAGTCGCCCTCTTCCGGCGAGGCGATCCCGCTCTCGACCTTCGTGACCGTCGACGCCAAGGCGGTGGGGCCGCTCTCGGTATCGCACCAGGCGCAGTTCCCGGCGGTGACGCTGTCCTTCAACCTGAAGCCCGGCGTGTCGCTCGGCGAGGCGGTGCAGGCGATCAACGCGGCATCTGTCGAGCTTGGCGCACCCTCGACGCTGACCGGCAGTTTCCAGGGCAGCGCGCAGGTGTTCCAGAGCGCGCTGGCGAGCGAGCCGGCGCTGATCGCCGCCGCCCTGTTCGCGGTCTATGTCATTCTCGGCGTGCTCTACGAGAGCTTCGTGCACCCGTTGACCATCCTGTCGACGCTGCCCTCGGCCGGCATCGGCGCGCTGCTGGCCTTGTGGGGCGGCGGCTTCGACCTGTCGGTGATCGGCATTATCGGCATCATCCTGCTGATCGGCATCGTGAAGAAGAACGGCATCATGCTGGTCGATTTCGCCATTGCCGGCGAGCGCGACCGCGGGATGAGAGCGGAGGAGGCGATCGTCGAGGCCTGCCGGCTGCGCTTCCGGCCGATCCTGATGACCACGCTGGCGGCGCTGCTGGCCGGCGTGCCGCTGATGCTCGGCCACGGCACCGGATCGGAGCTGCGCCAGCCGCTCGGCTACGCCATGGTCGGCGGGCTGGCGCTGAGCCAGGTGCTGACGCTCTACACGACGCCGGTGGTCTATCTCTATCTGGCAGCGCTGCAGCGCCGGCTGGCCGGCGGAAGCGTGGCTACTGCGCAGCCGGTGCAGGCGGTGCCGGCGGAGTGAGCGGGACTATGCGGAGGGAGCGTCCAGCGCCCCGAGGCCGCCATCCCCCGACCCGCCGAAGGCGGCGGTGATGAGTTCGCGCGTGTATTTGGCGGCGGGGGTGTGGAAGAGGGTCTCGGTCGGACCGGATTCGACCAGCTTTCCCGCCCGCATCACCATGATCCAGTCGGCGAGCGCGCGCACCACCGCGAGGTCGTGGCTGATGAAGAGATAGGACAGGCCGTGCTCGGCCTGGAGCCGCCGCAGCAATTCGACGATGCCCTTCTGTACCGAGCGGTCGAGCGCCGAGGTCGGCTCGTCCAGCACCAGGATGCGGGGCTTGAGGATGATGGCGCGGGCAATGGCGATGCGCTGGCGCTGGCCGCCGGAGAATTCGTGGGGATAGCGGTTGCGCGCCGCCGGATCGAGCTGCACCTCTTCCAGCGCGGCGACGGCCCTGCGGTCGCGCGTATGGCGGTCGAGGTTCGGCTCGTGCACCCGCAGGCCCTCGGTGACGATCTCGCCGACGGTCATGCGCGGCGGCAGCGAGCCGAACGGATCCTGGAAGACGATCTGCACCTGCCGGCGAAGCTTCCTGAGCTCTCCGGCATCGAGCCCGCCAATATTCCGGCCGAGCACGCTGATGTCGCCTTGGGCGGCGAGCAGCCGGATGAGCGCGCGTCCGAGCGTCGACTTACCGGAGCCGGATTCGCCGACAATGCCGATGGTCTGGCCTTCCCGCAGCGTGACGTCGACGCCGTCCACCGCACGAATTTCCAGCGGCTTGCCGGCGAACAGGCCGCCGCCGAGGTGGAAGATGACGCGCACGTCGCGAGCCTCGATCACATGCGGCGCATCGTCGGGCGGGGCGGTCTTGGTGCCGGTCGGCTCGGCGGCGAGCAGCATGCGCGTATAGGGATGGCGCGGCGCGGCGAGCACCTCGGCCGCCGCACCGGTCTCGACCACCTCGCCGGCACGCATGACCGCCACCCGGTCGGCGAAGCGACGCACCAGCCCGAGATCATGGGTGATGAAGACGATGGCCATGCCGAGGCGGCGCTGCAGCGAGGCGAGAAGCTCGATGATCTGCGCCTGCACGGTGACGTCGAGCGCGGTGGTCGGCTCGTCGGCGATCAGCACGTCCGGCTCGTTGGCGATCGCCATGGCGATCATCACCCGCTGGCGCTGGCCGCCGGAGAGCTCGTGCGGATAGGCGCGCAGCCGTCGCGCCGGCTCGGGGATGCCGACCAGGGCCAGCAGCTCCGCTGCCCGCTGTCGCGCCGCCTTCGCGCCCATGCGGCGGTGGCGCATCAGCGGCTCGGCGATCTGGTTGCCGATGGTGTAGAGCGGGTCGAGCGAGGTCATCGGCTCCTGGAAGATCATGCCGATGCGCGCGCCGCGTATCTCGTTGAGCGCGCGGGTCGGCAGGCCGAGCAGTTCGCGGCCGCGATAGCGCGCACTGCCGGAGACGCGGCCGTTGCGGGCGATGAGACCGAGCACCGCCATCATGGTCTGGCTCTTGCCGGACCCGGATTCGCCGACTACCGCCAGCACCTCGCCGGCTTTGAGCGACAGCGAGACACCGCGCACCGCGTGCACCTCGCCGTCCGGCGTTTCGAAGCGGACATCGAGGTCGGTGAGTTCGAGCAGCGCTTCCGATCCGTGCCGTGGAGCCTCCATGTCAGCGGTCCTTCGGGTCGAGCGCATCGCGCAGGCCGTCGCCGAGGAAGTTCAGGGCGAACAGCGTCGAGGTCAGGAAGATCGACGGGAAGATCAGCAGCCAGTTGGCGGAGGGGATGTTCTTGGCGCCCTGCGCGATCAGCACGCCCCAGCTGGTCAACGGCTCCTGCACGCCGAGCCCGAGATAGGACAGGAAGCTCTCCAGGAGGATGACCTGCGGCACCAGCAGCGTCATGTAGACCGCGACCGGCCCGAGCAGGTTCGGGATCACATGGCGCCACAGGATGCCGACCGGCGAGACACCGAGCGCCAGCGCCGCCTGGACATATTCCTGCCGGCGGATCGACAACGCCTGGCCGCGCACGATGCGCGCCATGTCCAGCCATTGCACGGCGCCGACGGCGACGAACATCAGCACGAAATTCCGGCCGAAGAACACCACCAGCATGATGACGAGGAAGATGAAGGGCAGCGAATAGAGGATGTCGACGAAGCGCATCATCAGATCGTCGACGCGCCCGCCGAGATAGCCGGCGGTGGCGCCGTAGAGCACGCCGATCACCACCGCGACGAAGCCGGCGAGAAGGCCGATGGCGAGCGAGACGCGGCCGGCGATCAGCGTGCGGGTGAGCAGGTCCCGGCCGGTATTGTCGGTGCCGAACAGGAAATGATGCCGGGCCAGCGCGGCCGACAGCGTCATCTCCCGCCCGTCGGCACCGGTGGTCTCGACACGCGCATCGCCGAAGCTCGACGACCGGTCGAAATAGCGGGTGGCGCGCGGGTCGATCGGGCGGCTCGAGCGCACCGCGATCGTCACCCGGTCGCCGTCCTCGTGCCAGGAGACAAGATCGGCCCGCATCCGCCGCACGGTTTCCTCGATCGCCGCGGCGATCTCGTCCGGCTTCGGATAGGGCGCGAAGGAGGGCGGCACCCGGACGTAGTCCTGGTAGATCGTCGTGTAGCCATGGCCGGTGAAGAACGGCCCGATGAGGCAGGCGAGCGCGATCACCACGAGATAGACCGCGCTCACCACCGCGGCGCGATTGGCCTTGAGCCGTCGCCAGGCATCGGCCCAGAGCGAGCGGCCGCTACCGATAATCGCCGGCGCGGCCGCCTCACTCATAGCGCACCCGCGGATCGACAACGGCATAGAGCAGGTCGACCACAAGATTGAACACGATGACGAACACCGCGATCAGCACCACGGTGCCCATGACCAGCGTATAATCGCGATTGAGCGCGGCATCGACGAAATAGCGGCCGACGCCGGGAATGGCGAACACGCTCTCCACCACCACCGATCCGGTGAGCAGCGCCGCGGCGGCGGGGCCGGCATAGGAGACGATGGGCAGCACCGCCCCGCGCAGTGCGTGCTTGACCACCACCGAGATGTTCGAGAGGCCCAGTGCGCGAGCGGTACGGATATGGTTGGTGTGCAGCGCCTCGATCATCGAGCCGCGCATCAGTCGCGCGACGATGGCGATCTGCGGCAAGGCGAGCGTCAGCACCGGGCCGATCTTGTTGACCAGCGCGCCGCCGCCCCAGCCCGCCACCGGCACCCAGGCGAGGGTGAGCGCGAAGACCAGCTGGTAGAGCGGCGCGATGACGAAGGTGGGAATGGTGCTGCCGGCAGTGGCGAGCGCCACGACCGCATAGTCCACCCGGCCGTTCTGGTGCAGCGCCGCCACCGTGCCGAGGATCGAGCCGAGGACGAGCGCCAGCAGCAGCGCGGAGGCGCCGAGCTGGATCGAGACCGGCAGCCCGACGCGGAACAGGTCGGCGACGGTGAAGTCGGGCAGGTTGTAGCTCGGGCCGAAATTGCCGTGCAGCAGATCGCCGAGATAGGAGAGGTACTGCTGCCATAGCGGGTCGTCGAGGCGGTAGATGCGGTCGAGATTGGCCTTCACCTCCGGGCTCAGCCCGCGCTCCTGGCTGAACGGCCCGCCCGGCGCCACCCGCAGCAGGAAGAACGAGAGCGTCACGATCAGGAACAGCGTCGGAATGGCGGTCAGCAACCGCCGCAGGACATAGCGTGCCACCTGGTTCTCGTCCTCATGCCTAGGGGACCGGAGGGCGGGCCGTGGCCCGCCGGCGATGCCGGTTAGGCGAGGCCGGTCATTTGCTGATGAAGCGCGAGGGGTGCACGTCCATCACGTTCGGCTCCCAGCCCTTCAGCTTGGGCGAGACGATGTTGTGGTAGCTGTAATAGAGCAGCGGCATGTTGCCGACCTGATCGACCAGAACCGCTTCCGCCTCGGCGAGCTTCTTCATGCGGGCGGCGGGATCACCGCCTTCGGCGGCGGCCTCGGCCATCCGTTTCTCGAATTCGGGATTGTCGAAGTTCGAGTAGTTGTTGCCGCTCGCCTTGCGCGAGATGCCGAGGAAGGATTCCGGGTCCTTGTAGTCGGCGATCCAGCCGGCGCGGGCGAAATCATAGTCGCCCTTCTGCTCCAGCAGGCCGTAATGCGTCTTGGTATCGGTGTTGACCAGCGTGACCTCGATGCCGAACGGCTTGAGCTGCTCCTGGATCGCCACCGCGGTGTTCTTGTGGTTCTCCGAGGTGTTGTAGCGGATCTCCAGCTTCAGCGGCTTGCCGGGGCCGTAGCCCAGTTCGGCGAGCACCTTCTTCGCCGCGTCTTCGCGGTCGAAGGGCGACATCTTGGCGAAATCCGCCTCGGCGGGCGTATAGCCCTCGATGCCGGGCGGCACCATGGAATAGGCCGGCAGCATCGAGTTCTGCCACACCTTTTCGGCGAGGAAGTCGCGGTCGATCAGCATCGAGACCGCCTGGCGCAGCTTCGGATTGCTCCAGGGCGCCTTGTCGCCCTTGATGGCGTAGTAATAGGTGCCGAGATAGGGGCCGATCTTCACTTGGTCGCCGAATTTCTTCTTCAGGTCGGCGAGCTGCTCGGTCGGTAGGTCGTCATTGGAATCGAGCTCGCCGGCCTCGTAGCGCTTGATGGCGGTGGAACGGTCCTCGGTCGGGACGTAGTTGACGGCGTCGAGCTTGACCTCGCCGGCGGCGTGGAATTTCGGGTTCTTGACCAGCTTGATGTGGTCGTTCGGCACGAACTCGGCGAGGGTGAACGGCCCGTTGGAGACGAGATTGCCCGCCTTGATCCAGTCGGCGCCGAGCTTGTCGATCGTCGCCTTGTTGACCGGATAGGTCGACTGGTGCGTCAGCATTTCGAGGAAATAGGGGGTGGGCGATTTGAGGGTGATCTCCAGCGTCTTCGGGTCGATGGCGCGCACGCCCAGCGTATCGGGCTTGGCCTTGTTGGTATTCACCTCCTCGGCGTTCTTGATCACGTAGAGCATGGAGGCGTATTCCGCCCCGGTGGCCGGATCCTGCAGCCTTTGGAATGAATAGACGAAGTCCTCCGCCGTCAGCGGGGCGCCGTTCGACCACACGGCGTCCGGCCGCAGCTTGAAGGTGTAGACGGTGCCGTCTGACGAAACCGTCCAGCTCTCAGCCGCGCCGGGAATGAGGCCCGAGGTCGCATCCTGCATGACGAGACCCTCGAAGAGGTCGCGCAGGAGATGGGACTCGTAGATCGTTGACGTCTTGTGCGGATCCAGGGATTCCGGATCGGCGGAATTGCCCCGGTTATAGACCATCTCCGCGGCCGCCGGCAGGCTGAAGGCGGCGAGCATCAGCGCGGCGAGCATCAGGGATTTGAAATGGGATCGGCTCATGGCGAAATCTCCCTTCTCGTGGTGGTGGCGACCGAGACGCACAATTCTAGAGCATGATCGGGGCGTGCGCGAAAGGTATCCACTCGGCACCGCACAGCATGCCGCAACGACATGTGTCGTTCGTGCGGGAGCGAAAGAGTATGATATCGTTGGTGTTTCGGTAGATCGGCCTGCGAATGCCGCCGAGGGAATTTGGTCGGTATTGATCGCGCGGTGATCGCACGACGAGGGCACGGGGTCGGCCCCTCGCGCGAGACTTCCACCATGTGGACCGAGGGTTTTCGGATCGCGGGATCGGGATGACGCCGGTGTCCCTCGGCGACGGCCTCGTCGTGGCCGGCGAGCGCGGGGAGGGCGTCGAGCCAAACGTCGGCACGTCGCTTTCCGGGCAAGGTTTCATTCCGAATACATGGCGATGTGTTGGAATGAATATCAGAAGAACTGCAGGTATTTGCCGGCAGAAAATCCAAATTATAACAATTATAATATGAGGTGACTGACCTTACTCCTCGGGCTGCCCCGTGTTACACATCTATCCTACACGAAATCGTGATGTGAATCGTGGGTGCTCTCCTTATGCAGCCAGACCTGTCGCTTGTCTTCTCGACCCACGGGTCGGAGCTCAAGCGCTATCTCTATCGCCGGCTCGGCGACCGGCATGTCGCCAGCGATCTCGTGCAGGACACGTTCCTGAACGTGATCGAGCGGCCGGAAGCCCGCATCCAGGATATTCGCGCCTATCTTTATACCGTCGCCCGCAACCTGCTGCTCAACCATCTGAAGCAGGAGGCCCGCCGGCGCACCGATCCGGTGGCGCCGGAGGCGTTCGGCGACATCGCGGCCGACGAGCCGTCGCCCGAAGAGGCGGTCAATTCCCGGCTCCAGCTCGAACGCGTCTACGCCCTGGTGCAGGACCTGCCGTGCCGCACCCGGCAGATCTTCGTCCTCAATCGCATCGACGGCCTCACCCATGCCGAGGTCGCGCGCCATCTCCACATCTCCGAGAGTGCGGTGCAGAAGCATCTCGCCACCGCCATCGCACACATGACGCGGCATCTGCGGGCGCGTTGATCGCAAAATTTACGGTCCTGGTACCGCTCGGTTGTCCTATGAGATGCAGGGGCATCGATTCACGGAACATGCGGTGACGGACAGCGAGGAACGCGCGGTCGAGATCGAGCAGCGTGCCGCCGAATGGGTGGCACGCCTCGACGGCTCGCCGCTGAGCGATGCGGAAAAGGCTGCGCTGCGCGGGTGGCTGGGGCAGGACCCGGAACATCGTGCGGCCTTCGATGAGGCGAACCTCACCTGGCGCGAGCTTGCGACGCTGCGACATGAGCCGGGGCCGCTGCGCTCGATGGTGCCGGCGCGCCGGCGCGCTTCGACGGCGCGCAAGGTGGCGCGGATCGGCGCGGTGGTCGGCCTCCTGGTGCTCGCCGGCGGTGTTGCGCGCTATCAGCTCGGCGATCCCTGGCTGCTGGTCGCCGCCGACTACCGGACCGCGCCGGGCGAATTGCGCACCGTGCATCTGCCGGACGGCAGCACGCTCGAGCTCGGCCCGTCGAGCGCCGTCGCGCTCGATTTCAGCGACAGCGAGCGCCGGGTGCGGCTGCTCGCCGGCGAGGTCTTCTTTGCCGTGGCGCCGCGTGCCGATACCGAGAGGCGCCCCTTCGTCGCCGAGGCGGCCGGCGGCACCACGACCGCGCTCGGCACGCAGTTCGTCATCGAGGAGGCCGGCGAAGGCGCGGACGTGCTCGCGGTCGAGCACCAGGTCGAGGTCGCGCTCGAAGAGGGGAGCGAAAGGCGAGGCGTGGTGCTGTCGCCGGGCCAGGAGGTGCGCTACCGCAGGGGAGTCGGCATCGGGCGGATCCGCACGCGCGACATCGAAACGGCAACCGCGTGGCGGCGCGGGCTGCTGGTCTTCGACGGGGCGTCGCTCGGCCATGTCGTGGAGACGCTGAACCGCTACCGTCGCGGCCGCATCGTCATCTTCGATGGCGCGCTCGCCCAGCGTCGGGTCAGCGGCGTGTTCCCGACCAGCGACCTCGACGATGCCATCGAGACGATCACCGGCGAGCTCGGCGTGCGCGCCCGCTCGATTTATCCCCTGATCACAGTGCTTTACTGATTTGTTCTACGGGACGCCGGAAATTTTTACGGTCTTCGCCGCCTGAGTTGTCTTCCTTCCTGCAGGCGGCGCGCATCTCGCGCGATCGGCCGGGAAGGAAGATCGATCCATGAAGCTTCGGGTGAATATCGGCGCGCGGCGCCTGCGGCAGCACTATCTCGGCAGCGCGGCGCGCGAGGCTCTTGCGCTCGGTTTGCTCGCCGCGGCTCTCGGTGCCCTCGTCGCGCCCGCCCATGCCCAGGCTCAGCAGGCGGCGAGCGTGGCGCCGGCGCGGATCACCTTCGACATCCCCGCCCAGGACCTCAACAGCGCCATCCTCGCCTTCGCCCAGAAGGCCGGGGTGCGGGTATTCTTCGATACCGCGAAATTCGGCGGCCGCCGTTCCTCGGGGGTCTCCGGCACCATGAGCTCGCCCGAGGCGCTTGAAGTCCTTCTGCGCGGCACGAGCCTCAGCTACCGCTTCACGGCGCCGAACCGCGTCACCATCGTCGATCCGGCGGCATCGGGCACCGCCGGCGGAACGACGGTCGGCATCGAGCTCGACACCATCGACGTCCAGGGGGCGGCGAACGGCACGGTCGGCTATGTCGCCACCCGCAGCACCGCCGGCACCAAGACCGACACGCCGCTGATCGAGACGCCACAATCGGTCTCGGTCGTCACCCGCCAGGAGCTCGACGACCGCAATGTGCAGACGCTGACCGACGCGGTGGCCTATACCCCCGGCGTGCGCACCGGCCAGAGCGGCTACGACCCACGCTACGACGCCTTCTCCATCCGCGGTTTCGACACGACCTATAACGGCATCTACCGCGACGGGCTGCGTCTGCCCGGCGCCAACATGTCGGTCTTCAAGGTCGAGCCCTATGGAGTTGAGAACATCACCGTGCTGCGCGGGCCGAGCTCGGCGCTCTACGGCCTCGGCTCGCCGGGCGGCCTCGTCGACATCACCTCCAAGCGCCCGACCGAAGAGGCCTTCGGCGAGATCGAGTTGCAGGCCGGTACCTATGACTGGCTGCAGGGCCAGTTCGATGTCGGCGGCCCGCTCGACAAGGACGGCACCTGGCTCTACCGCCTGACCGGCCTGCTGCGCGATGCCGACTCGCCGAACGTCTATAACGGCGGCACCAACGACATGACGTTCATCGCCCCGGCGCTGACCTGGAACCCGAACAACGAGACCCGCATCACCTTCCTCGGCGAGTACCAGAAGTCCGAGACGCCGGCCTCGCTTCCCTTCTATGGCTGGACCGGCAGCAGCACCGATGCCTTCAGCAAGAATTACGGTGACTACAACGCGCAGAACCAGGAGCAGTACCGGGTCGGCTATCTGGCCGAGCGCGACCTCAACGACATCTTCACGGTCCGGCAGAACCTGCGCTACGGCAGCGCCAACACCTCGGTGCGCTACACCGGCACATCGTCCGTTGACGAGACGACCAACATCGCCAGCCGCTACACAGGCTTCGTCCACGATTATCTGGACAGCTTCGTCGTCGACAACCAGGTGGAGGCGAAGTTCGCCACCGGCGCCGTCGAGCACAAGCTGCTGGTCGGGCTCGACTATTCCTATCTCGCCCTCAATGGCGGCATCGGCTACGGCACCGCCGCCGACTACGACCTGAACACCGGGCAGCCGCTCGGTTCGACCTCCGATCCCGATCTCAACGCCGCGCGCTATCGCCAGCGGCAGAACCAGATCGGCCTCTATGTGCAGGAGCAGGCGCAGTTCGACCGCTGGATCCTGACCCTCACCGGCCGGCAGGACTGGGTCGACACCACGGATGACGACCTTCTGGCCGACACCACCGAGGACATCGACGACGGTGAGTTCACCTATCGTGCCGGCCTCACCTATCTGTTCGACAACGGCATCGCGCCCTATGTGAGCTACTCGACCTCCTTCGCGCCCAATCTCGGCGTCGACATCAACGGCGATCCGTTCGATCCGACCACGGCGCGGCAGATCGAGGGCGGCGTGAAATTCGCCCCCACCGGCTTCGACGGCTATTTCGCCGCCTCGGTGTTCCAGATCGACCAGGAGAACGGCCTCGTCACCGACGACGAGAACCCGCTCTACCAGGTGCAGACCGGCGAGGTGCGGGCGCGAGGCTTCGAATTGGAAGCGGTGGCCAATCTCGGCGCAGGGCTGAAGCTACGCGGCGCCTACACCTATCTCGACATCGTCAACACCGCCGGCAACGCGGATACGGTCGGTCTCGTCCCGTCCGGCCAGCCGGAGAACAGCTTCGCGCTGTGGGCCGACTATCAGTTCCAGCCCGGCTCCAAGCTCGTGGGCCTCGGGATCGGCGCCGGCGTGCGCTATACCGGCGCCACCTGGGGGGATTCGCTCAACACCTTCCAGAACGACGCCTATACCCTCGTCGACGCCAAGCTGAGCTACGATTTCGAGTATCTCAACGCGCGGCTCAAGGGTTGGAGCTTCCAGGTCAACGCCCAGAACCTGCTGGACGAAGAATACACCACCTGCGATGCCGGCTATTGCTATCTCGGCGCTCCCCGCACCGTCATCGCCGGCCTGAAGTATCGCTGGTGAGGCCGATGATACCGCTTTCCCGCCGGGCTTTTCTGCTCGGCGGGCTCGCCGTCTCAGCGCTCGCGCATCCGCTTGCGGGTCGTGCGGCGCGCGCAGATGCGCCGGCTCGTCCACTGCTCCGCATCGTCTCGATGGATTTCGGCCTCGCCGAGACTCTCATCGAGATGGGCCTTCCTCCCGTCGCCGTCCCGAACCCCGGCGACTGGGAGGATTGGGTGGTCGAGCCGGCGCTACCTCCAGGCATCGTCAATCTCGGCACCGATCGCGAGCCGAATCTCGAACTGCTCGCCGCACTGAAGCCCGATCTCATCGTCACCACGCCCTATCTCGCCGGCATACGGCCGTTGCTGGAACGTTTCGCGCCGACGCGGACCTTCTCCATCTACGCGCCGCCGGGCGGCCATCCCTATGACCTCAGCATCGCCGCGACGCGCGAGGTGGCCACATTCATCGGCCGCGAACGGGAAGGTGAGGCGCTGATCGCCCGCGCCGATGCCGCCATGCAGGCCGCCGCCCGGGACCTGGCCGCCGCGGGCGCCGCGGATCTGCCGGTCATAGTGGTGAGCTTTCTCGACACCCGCCATGTCAGGGTCTACGGCGCCGGCAGCCTGTTCGGCGACGTGATGCAGCGCTGCGGCCTCGTGAACGGCTGGACCCGGCAAAGCAACTATTGGGGCTTCAACACCGTCGGCATCGAAGCGCTGGCGGCGAGCCCCACCAGCCGGCTGGTCTATCTCGAACCGATTTCCGCCGACACGCTCGCCAAGCTCGCCGCGAGCCCGCTGTGGAACAGCCTTCCTTTCGTGCGGGCAGGGCGGGTGCATCGGCTGCCCGCGGTGCTGATGTTCGGCATGCTGCCCTCGGCCATGCGCTTCGCCCGCCAGCTGACGCTCGGCCTTGCCGGCGGGGCCGCCAATGGCTGAGCTCGCCGCTTCCGGGCCGGTCGCCGCGGGCGGCCGGCGCATCGGGCCGGGCGTTCTGGTCGTCCTGCTCGGTGCCGTCGCTGCCGCCGCTACCATCGGCAATCTCGCCGCCCTTCTGCCGGCGGGCGAGCGGTGGGCGGCGCTGGTCGCTCCCGATGTCGACGATCCGGCGCAGATGCTGCTCGCCTACAGCTTCGCCCCGCGCCTTGTCGTCAGCCTGCTGGCAGGCGCCGCGCTCGGCCTTGCCGGGGCGCTTCTCCAGCAGGTTCTGCGCAATCCCATTGCCTCGCCGACCACGCTCGGCATCGAATCCGGCGCCAATCTCGCGCTCGCGGCGGCGCTGATCTGGGCGCCCGGCCTTATCGGCCTTGGCCGGGAATGGGTGGCGCTCGCCGGCGGGCTGCTTGTCATCGGCATGGTGTTGCTGCTGGCGCGGCGCAGCGGCTTCGCGCCGCTGGTGGTGATCCTCGCCGGCATGGTGGCGAGCCTCTATTGTGCGGCGCTCGCGGCGCTGATCGGCCTGTTCAACAGCCACTATCTCGCCGGACTGTTTTTGTGGGGTGCCGGCTCGCTCAGCCAGCAGGACTGGTCGGAGCCGGCCTTCCTTACGCCGCGCCTCGCCCTGGCGGCGGCGGCGGCAGGGCTCCTCGTGCGGCCGCTGACCCTGCTCGGCCTCGACGATGCCAGTGCCCGCGGCCTCGGCCTGTCGCTCGCCGCTGCCCGGCTCGGCGCGTTGCTGGTGGCCATCGCGCTCACCGCCTGCGTGGTGGCGAGCGTCGGCTGCATCGGCTTCATCGGCCTCGCCGCGCCGGCGCTGGCGCGGATCAGCGGTGCCCGGCGGGTCGGGACCCGGCTCGCGGTGTCGGGCCTCACCGGCGCGGCGCTGCTCTGGGCCACCGACCAGGGGGTGCAACTGGCCGCCGGCGCCTATGGCGAGATGCTGCCCACCGGGGCGGTCACCGCGCTGTTCGGCGCGCCGCTGCTGCTGTGGATGGTGCCGCGCCTGCGCCAGCCGCCGCATCCGTCGGAGGGGCTTTCGGTCCGCGCCGGCCGCGGCCTTGCTCATCCGGTTCCGCTGCTGGCCGGGCTCGCCTTGCTGCTGGCGCTGGCGGTTTTGCTGTCGGCGAGCCTTGGCCCCGGCTTTCAGGGCTGGTCGATCGCCTTGCCCGGCGATCCGGCGGGTGATTCCATCTGGGCGCTGAGGCTACCGCGCGCAGTCGCGGCGCTGGCCGGCGGGGCGATGCTGGCGGTGGCCGGGGGCGTGCTGCAACGCATGACCGGCAATGCGATGGCGAGCCCGGAAGTGCTGGGGGTGAGCGCTGGCGCCGCCTGCGGGCTGACCGTCGCGCTGTTCCTGCTCGACGATTTCGGCCGGATCGAGCAGACCGCCGCCGCCGGGCTCGGAGCCCTGCTGGCGCTGCTTATCCTGCTCGCGCTCGGCCGGTCGTCGCGGGGGGCGCCCGAGCGCGTCATCCTGGTCGGCATCGCTGTCGGCGCATTGCTCGACGCGCTGGTCAGCGTGCTGATGGCGAGCGGAGATCCGCGCGCCGTGCTGCTGTTCAACTGGATGACCGGCTCGACCTATGGCATCGGTGCCGCGGCGGCCGCCGGCAGCCTGTTCGCCGCCGCGCTGATGCTGGCGCTGCTGCCCCTCCTGGCCCGCTGGCTCGACATATTGCCGCTCGGGTATGCGCCCACACGCGCCCTCGGCGTGCCGCCGGCACTGAGCCGCACGCTGCTGCTCGTCTTCGCCGCCGCGGCCACCGCGATGGCGACGCTGCTCGTCGGCCCGCTCTCCTTCGTCGGGTTGATGGCTCCGCACCTGGCGCGCCTGGTCGGGCTGCGCCGACCGCTGCCCGAACTCGCCGGTGCGGCCTTGCTTGGCGCCCTCATCATGGTCGCGGCGGATTTCGTCGGCCGCACCATTGCCTTCCCATGGCAGATGCCTGCCGGCCTCGTCGCCTCGATGATCGGCGCCCCGGCCTTCCTCTGGCTGCTCTCGCGAAGACGGAACCCATCATGATTCCGGCGACCATTGCCGACACGGTGACCTTCGATATCGCCTCGAAATCCGGTGGCGCCCCGTGGCGCATCTTCCTCTACCGTCCACCGGGCGAGCCGCCGGAGGGCGGTTGGCCGGTGCTCTATTATCTCGATGCCAACGCGGTCGCCGGCACCGCGGCGGACATCATGCGGGTGCAGGCGGCCTATCCGCTCGGCACCGGCATCGACTGGGGGGTGATGGTCGGCATCGGCTATCCCACGGACGGCGCCTATGACAGCGTGCGCCGCTCCTGGGACATGGGTCCGCCGCCCGGCCAGGCCTATCCGCCGCATGCGCCCGACGGGCCGGAGGTGCGCACCGGCGGTGCCGACGATTTCCTCGCCTTCATCGAGCAGGAACTGAAGCCGGAGATCGCCCGCCGTGTCGCGGTCGACAGCGCCCGGCAGGCGATCCTCGGCCATTCCTTCGGCGGGCTGTTCGTGCTGCATACGCTGTTCCGTCGCCCGTCGGCTTTCTCCCGCTGGATTGCGGCCAGTCCGGCGATCTGGTGGGAGGGCGCGGGCATCGTCGATGCCGCTGAAGCCTTCATTGCCGAAGGGCGGCAGCGGTCCGGCCGGGTTCTCGTGCTGGCGGGCGAATATGAGCAGAAGCTGGCTCCGTTCCAGCTTGGCGCGCCGGATGAGGAGAAGCGGCTCGCGGGCTTCGCGGAAAGCCGCATCGTCGACAATTCCCGGCTCATGGCCGAGCGCCTCGCCGCCGCGCCGGGGCTCATGTCGCACTTCGTCCTCATTCCGGGGGAGACGCATATGTCGGTCCTGCCGGCCTGCCTCAACCTCGCGATCCGCTTCGCCTTCGGCAAGGAGGGGTGATGTCGGCCGGGCAGACACCGATCTTCGAACTCGACGGCGTCCACTTCGCTGTCGACGGCCGCACCCTGCTGCACCCGGTCAGCCTTGCGGTGCCGGCCGGGCGTCTCGTCGGCCTGATCGGCCATAACGGCTCGGGCAAGACGACGCTGCTCAAGCTTCTCGCCCGACAGCAGAAGGCAAGCGGCGGCGAGATCCGCTTCGAGGGACACCCGCTCCCGGCATGGGGCCATCGCGCCTTTGCCCGCCGCGTCGCCTATCTGCCGCAGACGCCGCCGGCCACCGGCGGCCTGACGGTGCGGGAGCTCGTCGCGCTGGGCCGGTATCCATGGCACGGCGCGCTGGGGCGGTTCTCGGCGCTCGACCGGGAGAAGGTGCAAGAGGCCATCGAGCTCACGGACGTGGCCGCGCTGGTCGATCGCCATGTCGACACCTTGTCGGGCGGCGAGCGTCAGCGCGTCTGGCTGGCCATGCTGGTGGCGCAGGACGCGGCGTGCCTGCTGCTCGACGAGCCGATCTCGGCGCTCGATATCGCACATCAGCTGGAGATGCTCACGCTCATCGGTTCGCTCGGCCGTGCCAAGGGCCTTGGGGCGGTCATCGTTCTG
This sequence comes from Ancylobacter sp. GW821-FHT10E12, assembly GCF_058809335.1. Classification (NCBI taxonomy): domain Bacteria; kingdom Pseudomonadati; phylum Pseudomonadota; class Alphaproteobacteria; order Hyphomicrobiales; family Xanthobacteraceae; genus Ancylobacter; species Ancylobacter sp. GW821-FHT10E12. Next base: position 228,834 of record NZ_JBXASN010000008.1, read on the forward strand.
CACGACGTGAACATGGCTGCCCGCTTCTGCGACGACCTGCTGGCACTGCGCGGCGGCCGCCTGATCGCCCGCGGCGCGCCCTCCGCGATCATGACCCAGGACCAGCTTCAGGCGATCTACGGGGTGCGGATGGAAGTCATCCGGCGCGCCAGCGGCGATCCGGTCGCCCTGCCGATGTAGGGAACGGCCGTGCCGTCAACCATAGGCTCTCGACAGCCGGGGCGCGGGCGCCCTCGGTTCGCCGCTCATTGACGGCCTGTCCGGCGAGCGCGCCGCTTTTGTCGTTCAGGGTAGGGTGCCGGTGGCGTCGTCCGCCAAAACCGCCGATATGATGTTCGCCGGATGGAGCACCGCCTGCCGAACCGCTGGCGGCATGCCTTCCGACAAGACCGCGGCGTCCGGAAGATCACAATGGCGCCGCCCGGACGTCGCATCGCCATCCTGCACGCGTCCGGGGCGCCGCAACGCCCCGGCACCTCTGCCGGCGCCATGAGAGCACCCGCCATGAGTCTTCTCGACGAACGCAGGCACCAGATGTTTCCCGTGCTCAACAGCGCGCAGATGGAGACGATGAAGCGCTTCGCCAGCGGTTCGGAACGGCGGTTCGAGCCCGGCGAGCAGGTGTTCGACGTCGGGGACGTGGGAAGCCCTACCTGGCTCATAGTGCAGGGCTCGCTTGAACTCGTCCGCCGTGACGGCCTCGGTCGGGAAAAGCCGATCACCGTGCAGCAAGCCGGCCAGTTCACCGGCGAGGTCAGCCAGCTGGCCGGACGTCCTACGCTGGCGGCCGCCACGGCCGGCCCCGAGGGCTGCACGGCGCTGCCGCTCGACGCCGCCCATTTGCGGGCGCTCGCCATCGGCTCGGCCGAGGTGGGGGAACTGCTGATGCGTGCCCTGATCCTGCGACGGGTCGGTCTCATCGAAGGAGGGGCCGCGGGCTCGGTTCTGGTGGGCCGGCCGGGTGAAGCGAACCGGGTGATCATTGAGGGTCTGCTGAACCGAAACGGCTATCCCTACACGACGCTGGATTCGACCAATGACGAGGAGGGCCGCGCGCTGGTCCAGCGGCTTGGCATCCTGCCCGACGAATTGCCGCTGGTGATCTGCCCAACCGGCGCGGTGCTCAAGCATCCGACCACCGCGGAAGTCGCCACCTGCCTCGGCATGCTCCCGACGCTCGATCCGAAGATGATCTACGATGTCGCCATCGTCGGCGCGGGGCCGGCCGGCCTCGCCACCGCCGTGTATGCCGCTTCCGAGGGCCTGTCGGTGCTGGTTCTCGACCAGCGCGCCATCGGCGGCCAGGCGGGCGCGTCGGCCCGCATCGAGAATTATCTCGGATTCCCGACCGGGATATCCGGCCAGGCACTGGCCGGCCGCGCCTATAATCAGGCCCAGAAATTCGGGGCGGAGATGGCCATCCCGCTGGAAGTCGTCCGCTTCGACTGCGAAAGGCTGCAGGCGCAGCCGCTTCGCCTGCATCTGTCCGACGGTGGCACGGTCCGCGCCCGCACGGTGGTAATCGCCACCGGCGCACGTTATCGGCGGCCGGACATCGGGAATCTGTCGACCTTCGAAGGCACGGGCATCGCCTATTGGGCCTCCCCGGTCGAGGCGCGCCTGTGCGCCGGCGAGGAAGTGGCGCTGGTCGGCGGCGGCAATTCGGCAGGGCAGGCGGTTTCCTTCCTCGCGCCGAAGGTGAAGCGGCTTCATCTTGTCATTCGCGGCAATGGGCTGGAAGCCTCGATGTCGCGCTATCTCATCGACCGGATCGCCTCGCTCCCGAATGTCGAGATCCACGTCCGCACCGAGGTCGAGGCGCTCGAGGGCGACAACATCCAGGGCTTAAGCGCCGTGATCTGCCGCCATCGCGACAGCGGGCAATTGACGACGCTGCCGGTCCGGCACCTTTTCCTTTTCATCGGCGCGGATCCGAATTCGCAATGGCTCGATGGCTGCGTGGCATTCGATCCGCAGGGCTTCATCCTGACCGGCCAGCAGCCCGCCGACAATGCGGGGCAGCCGCCGGTCCTGCCGCTTGAGACCAACAGGCCCGGCGTGTTTGCCATCGGCGACGTGCGGGCCGGGTCCACCAAGCGCGTCGCGGCCGCGGTGGGCGAAGGCGCCGCCGTCGTCGCCCAGATCCATGCCTACCTCGCTCGCTTGACCGAAGCGGGCGAGACCGCTGAATCCGCCTGAGCCGGGTTCGGCGCGTCAGGCCACCTCCACCACCTGCATCATCCCGAGTTCCTCATGGTTCATCATGTGGCAGTGGAGGACGAAGCGGCCGGCGAAATCGAGAAAGCGGGAGCGGAAAACCACGCTGCCCTTTCTGGGCACTACGACGGAGTCCCTCCAGACCGGCGTCGCCAGCGGCGCGCCGTTGACGCTCACGACCTGGAACGGATTGGTGTGGATATGGAAGATGTGGTCGGAGTCATCCTCGTTGGCCACCGTCCATTCCTCCACGGCACCGAGCTTGATGCTCTGGTCCACGCGGTCCGGGTCGAACCGCTTTCCGCAGATGAAATAGGTGAACTCCTGATAGTTGCCGGCCGGCGGAAATTCCGGCGCGACCGAGGAGAGCCACAGATGGCGGCGGTTGGTGATCTCCTCGTCGCGAATGGTTGCCAGCGCAGGCGCCCCGAGCGCGGCGGGGAGCGCCATCGCCATGGGCTCGCCCTCGACGACAAGGCGTGCAAGCGGCCCCGTGGGCGAGGGATAGCCCTGGTCATACGGCACGGCGGCAAGCGCGTAGGTGCCCGGCGCACCCGCCTTCACCAGTATATCGGCACGCTGCCCCGGCGCCATCAGCAGCGTGGTGCAGCGCTCCGCCTGCGCCAGGCGGATGCCGTCATAGGCGATCACCTCGAATGCGTGACCGGCCAATGCGAGATTGAGATTGTTCTCGTGCCCGGTATGCACGATCCGCCAGCGCTGGACCTCGCCGGGTCGGATCGGGATCGCCGGTTCGCGCTGGCCGTTCACCGACAGGAAGCGCGGCACTCCCTCCGGCCATACCGTGTCATAGACTTCCAGCGTGCCGCGATAGTCGAACAGCACCTCGTTGAGAATGAGCACCCGCTCCGACGCCGCCGCGATTTCCGGCACGTCGTCGAAATCGCCTTCGATGATCACCACGCCGGCCATGCCGCTCGTCATCTGGATGTCGGCGCTGCCATGGTGATGGGGGTGATACCAATAGGTGCCGCGCGTGTGATCGTCGGGGATAGCGATTTCGATCTTGTGGTTCTCGCCCGGCTGCATCGACCGGAAAACATTGTCGGACAACCCGCCGGGATCGACATGCCCGCCATGAAAGTGGAAATTGGTGGTGTTGAAATGGTGCGGCAGCATGCGGTCGACCGGCATGGAATCCGGGTTCGGCGGCAGGGCGTTGACGAGGTCGATGCGCAGCGTGTCGCCCGGTCTCAACCGCAGGGTCGGCGCGGGCAGGTCTCCCTCGTAGGTTCTCAGCGAAAGCCGATATCCGCCGATATTCTTGTACGCATAGGCAACGCGCAGCGTCGTTGCGAGCTCTCCATGTGCCGCGCGCCGTACCTCCGGTTCGACAAGGGGCGCTCCGGGCTTGAACGGCGCGCGCGGCACCCCGCCGCTGCCGACACCTTCCGCATTCATCCCGGCGCTCATTCCTTCGGACGCCCTGCCGACCGACATGGCGTAGCCGAGCAGGCCGGCGGTGGCGCCGAGGGTGGCGGCATCGGCATTCCCCCCGGCAATCGGTTGGCCCGTTGTCCGGGCTCGGCTTCATGAAGGCACGAACGCACGCGCTTTGCGAGGGTGCGGGAGGCGATCCGGCGCCAATCTGTAAGCTTTCCCGGCCCGGGGAAGGGTGATCCAGGCTCGTGAGCTCGGGCCACGCCGGGGGAGGTATCAATCGTCTTTTGCGGAATTCAATCCGCCGCCAATGCGGTCTGCAAGGCGGCACGGGCCGCGCGGATGTGGCGGCGCATGAGGATTTCGGCGAGCTCGCCATCGCGTTGGCCGATCGCCTCGGTGATGCGCAGATGCTCCTTCCAGGCTTCCCGGCCGCGGCCCTGGACGGTGCGGTGCAGCCGGCGGCACAGGCGCAGGCGCGGATAGAACTGCTCGCACAGCAGTTCCGCGAGGATCGGATTGCCGCTGCCGCGGGCGATGCGTCGATGGAAGTCGGTCTCGGGATCGTCCTGGAGATAGGCGCCGAGCGGATTGCTCTCGATCTCGCCACGATGGCCGGCGACCAGGGCATCGAGCGCCTCGATCTCGGCCTGCTCCATATGCGTCGCGGCAAGGCGCGCCGCCATGCCCTCCATCGCCTCGCGCACATCGAGCAGGGCCAGGAACTCGGCGGCACTCGGCTGCGCCACGCGGGCGCCCTGGTTCACCGCATAGGTGACTAGTCCGCGCTCCTGCAGACGGCGGATCGCCTCGCGCACCGGCGCACGGCTGGCACCGAAGCTGCGGGCGATGGCCGGTTCGCTGAGCTTGGCGCCGGGGGCGAGCGTGCCGGCGAGGATGGCGCGCGTCAGGTCGTCATAGAGCCGGGCCGCAAGGCCGCTTCCGCCCAGCGCCTCGATCGCAGTTTCCGACGCGTCGTCGTTCAGCATGTCGACACCTCTTCCTGCCCGTCTTCCTAGGTGCGCCACGGCGATTCTTATACCCCAATTACCGGCGTCTCGGGTCGGTCTCCGACATCATGTGCGAGCTTCAGATTAAAGTGTCGACATATATACCGATTGATTGCAGATTTTAGTTGCCATAACGACCTATCTGAATAGAAATGTCGACATAAGTGCCGAGCGCCTATCGTGTTCGCGGCACAAAAACTTCACAGGGAGACGTCTGGAAAGCCTATGTCCAGCCACAGCAACAATGAGCGTCCGGCGCCTGATGGCGTGCTTGTCGATATTGCCGACTATGTGCTCGGCCATCGTGTCGACAGTTCGCTCGCTTATGAGACCGCTCGCAATTGCCTGATCGACACGCTCGGCTGTGGTCTCGAGGCGTTGGAATATCCGGCCTGCACCAAGCTGCTCGGCCCGATCGTGCCCGGCACCGTGGTGCCGAACGGCGCGCGCGTTCCCGGCACGCCCTACCAGCTCGATCCGGTTCAGGCGGCATTCAACATCGGCACGATGATCCGCTGGCTGGATTTCAACGATTGCTGGCTGGCCGCCGAATGGGGTCACCCGTCGGACAATCTCGGCGGCATCCTCGCCGTCGCGGACTGGCTGGCCCGCAATGCCGTCGCCGCCGGCCGCACGCCGCCGACCATGCGGGACGTGCTGACCGCCATGATCAAGGCACACGAGATCCAGGGCTGCATTGCGCTGGAGAACGCCTTCAACAAGGTGGGCATCGACCACGTCATCCTGGTCAAGGCGGCGTCCACCGCCGTGGTCGCGGGGCTGCTCGGCCTGACGCGGGACGAAATCATCAACGCGCTCTCCCTCGCCTTTGTCGACGGACAGGCACTGCGCACCTATCGCCACGCGCCGAATGCCGGCTCGCGCAAGAGCTGGGCGGCAGGCGACGCCACCAGCCGCGCGGTTCGCCTGGCGCTGATCGCGAAGACCGGCGAGATGGGCTACCCCTCGGTGCTGAGCGCGCCGGTCTGGGGCTTCTACGACGCCTCCTTCCGCGGCCAGTCGTTCAAGTTCCAGCGGCCCTACGGCTCCTATGTGATGGAGAACGTGCTCTTCAAGATTTCCTATCCGGCGGAATTCCACGCCCAGACGGCGGTCGAGGCGGCGATGAGCTTCCATGCCCGGCTTGCCGCCATGGGGCGCAGCGCCGCCGACATCGCCTCGATCCGCATCCGCACGCACGAGGCCTGCATCCGCATCATCGACAAAAGCGGACCGCTGCATAACCCGGCCGATCGCGACCACACCATCCAGTACATGGTCGCCGTGCCGCTGCTGTTCGGCCGGCTCACCGCCTCCGACTACGAAGACGCTGTCGCCGCCGACCCGCGCATCGACGCATTGCGCGCCAAGATCACCTGCGTCGAGGATCCGGCCTTCACCCGTGATTATCACGACCCGGAAAAGCGCTCGATCGCCAACGCCATGACAATCGAGCTCAACGACGGAACGGTGCTGCCGGAAGTGCTGGTCGAGTACCCGATCGGCCACAAGCGCCGCCGGGCCGACGGCATTCCGCTGCTGGAAGCCAAGTTCCGCACCAATCTCGCCCGTCGTTTCGTCGAGAAGCGCCAGCGCGCCATTCTCGACGTCTCGCTCGACCAGGAGCGGCTCGAGGCGATGGCGGTGCACGACTATGTCGACCTCTATGCCAACTGAAGGCGGTGTCGCATGCCCTATCTGGTGAACACCGATCTTCCCGACCAGCCCGCGGGTCGCCGCTTTCGCGCATTGGTGGAAGCCGGCGGAATCGTCGAGCTGCCCGGTGCGCATAACGGCATGGCGGCGATCCAGGCGAAGGTCGCCGGCTTCGAGGGCCTCTATCTCTCCGGCGCCGCCATGACCGCCTCCATGGGCCTGCCGGACCTCGGCATCATCACCGTCGACGAAGTGGCCTTCTTCATCCGCCAGATCGTCCGCGCCAGCGGGCTGCCGCTGCTGGTCGACGGCGATACCGGCTATGGCGAAGCGCTCAACGTGATGCACATGGTGCGCACCTTCGAGGAGGCCGGCGCCGGGGCGGTGCATATCGAGGACCAGCTGCTGCCGAAGAAATGCGGCCATCTCAACGACAAGAAGCTGGCCGACCCCCACGACATGGCCGCCAAGGTCGCCGCCGCCGCCCGCGCCCGGCGCGACCTTTACATCATCGCCCGCACCGACGCCGCCGCCAGCGAGGGCATAGACGGGGCGCTTGCGCGCGCGCGGATGTATCTCGACGCCGGTGCCGACGCCATTTTCCCCGAAGCGCTGACCAATGCCGAGATGTTCCGCAGCTTCGCCGAACGCATGCCCGCCGGCGTGCCGCTGCTGGCCAACATGACGGAGTTCGGCCGAACGCCGTTCTTCACCGCCTCCGAGTTCGAGCAGATGGGCTATCGCATGGTGATCTGGCCGGTCTCGGCGCTGCGCGTCGCCAACAAGGCGCAGGAAGCCCTCTACCAGGCGATCCGGCGCGACGGCGGGACGCATCGGGTGATCGAGGCGATGCAGACCCGCGCCGAGCTCTACGAACTCATCGGGCTGCATCGGTACGAGGCGCTCGATGCTTCGATCGTGCAGACGGTCATCCCGACCGGGCAGCCCCAGCCCGGAGGTGCGGCCTGAGCGGCTCTCGCCCGCGCGAACGTGCCTGCCGCTGCGGCGGACAATGAAAGCCGGCTGCCTGGATCGTCCGGGCAAGACACGGCAAAACCGAATGAGGAAACGTCATGCTCAAGGCTAATTCCATGCTCAAGGCCACCCCTCGCCTGAGAAACAATCTTAGGCTTACGGCCCTTGCGATGGCGGGCGGTGTCGCGCTCGCGCTCACCAGCGGCCTCGCCATGGCCGATCCGGCCAAGGTGATGATCCCGGCCAATCCCGGCGGCGGCTGGGACGGCGCCGGCCGCCAGACCATGGCGGCGATGAACCAGGCCAAGATCTTCACCGACGGCGTCAATTTCACCAACAAGGGCGGCGCCGCCGGCACCATCGGCCTCGCCGAATTCGTGCGCACCTCGAAGGGCGACGACAATGCGCTGCTGGTCACCGGCGTGATCATGGTCGGCGGCGTCATCACCAACAAGACGCCGGTCTCGCTCAACGACACCACGCCGCTGGTACGGTTCACCAACGAATACAACGCCATAGCGGTGCCGGCAGATTCGCCGATCAGGACGCCGCAGGACTTCATCGCCGCCTTGAAGGCCGATCCGGGCGCGCTCTCGGTCGGTGGCGGCTCGGCGGGCGGCGTCGACCACGTGCTGCTGGCGATGCTGGCCAAGCATGCCGGCGCGCCGGTCGGCAAGATCAACTTCGTCGCCTTCTCGGGCGGCGAGATCCTCGCCGCGCTCGGCGGCGGCAAGATCAAGGCGGCGATCTCCGGCGCCTCGGAATTCCGCCCGTTCGCGCAGTCCGGTCGCATCCGCATCATCGCGGTCTCCGGCCCCGCGCGTCTCGAGGGGCTGGACGTTCCCACGCTGAAGGAAGCCGGGATTCCGGTGGAGATAGGCAATTGGCGCGGATTCGTCGGCGCGCCGGGCATGAGCGAGGCCGGCAAGAAGGCCTGGCTCGATCGCTTCGCCCAGCTGCATTCCAGCGATGTCTGGAAGGCGACCCTGAAGACGCAGGGCTGGGAGGACGCCTATCTCTCCGGCCCGGATTTCGTCGCCTTCCTCAAGAGCGAGGAGGCCAACTGGACCCAGGCGCTCAAGGACGTCGGCATCGTCCAGTAAGCGCCCGCCGCCGGGCGCCGCCCCGCGATCGGGCCGGTCTCCGGGCGGCTTGCCCGCGCGCCGCCGGCGCGCGGGATCCTTCGGACGTTAGCGGCAGATGGAGCCTTGCCATGCCCTCCCTCGAGGAGATTCCCCTCGACGCACCTCACGCCGGAGCGCCTCCCGCCCGGCCGTGGTGGATCGGTGCCGTCGTGCTCGCCATGGGCCTGGTCTGGCTCTACGGCGCCACCAGCATCCGCTCGACGACCGCCTATGTCGGCATGGGGCCGGCGATGATGGTCGGTGCCGTCGGCGCCGGGCTCGTCGTTCTCGGCGTGCTTCTGCTGGTGCAGATCGCCCGCGGCGAGACCTTCCGTCCGCAGGAGGAAGAGAATGCCGATATCGACGCCCCGCCGTCGCGGCGCGCCTTCCTCATGGCGCTTGCCGGCGTCGCCCTGCCGCTGGCCACCATACGCTGGCTCGGCTTCCCGATCACCGCGGCAGTCGGCTTTACGCTGGTGACGCACGCTTTCGGTTCGTGCCGCACCGTGTTCGATCTCCTGATAGGTGCCGCCGTCGGCGTCGGCGCCTGGTACGGGTTTTCGAAGCTCGGCATCGACCTCGGCCCGTTCCTGCCGCTGATCCGGTGACATCATGGACACGCTGACCCAACTCGTCGCCGGCTTCGCCATCGCCCTGCAGCCGATCAACCTGTTCTGGGCGCTGGTCGGCTGCGCGCTGGGCACCGCCGTCGGCGTGCTGCCCGGCATCGGGCCGGCGCTGACCATCGCGCTCCTGATGCCGGTCACCGCGCAGGTGGCGCCGGAATCGGCCTTCATCATGTTCGCCGGCATTCTCTATGGCGCGCTCTATGGCGGCTCGACCACCTCGATCCTGCTCAATACGCCGGGCGAGAGCGGCTCGGTGATGACCGCGCTCGAAGGCAACCGCATGGCCCGCACCGGCCGCGGCGCGGCGGCGCTGGCGACGGCGGCCATCGGCTCGTTCGTCGCCGGCACTTTCGGCACGCTGGCGCTGACCTTCCTGGCGCCGGCCATTGCCGAGCTGGCCTTCATCTTCGGCCCGGAGGACTATTTCGCGTTGATGATCCTGTCCTTCACCTCGGTGGCGGTGGTGATGGGCAGTTCCCGCGTGCGCGGCTTCACCGCACTGTTCTTCGGGCTTGCCCTCGGCACCATCGGCATCGACACCCAGACCGGCCAGAGCCGCATGGTGTTCGGCACGCTGGAACTGCTGGACGGCATCTCCTTCACCGTCGTCCTGGTCGCGCTGTTCGCCGTCGGCGAGACGCTTTATGTCGCCAGCCGCAACGCCCAGGTCCATGCGGTGATGAACCCGCTCTCCGGCGGCGCCTGGATGACCCGCGAGGACTGGAAGCGCTCCTGGAAGCCGTGGCTGCGCGGTACGCTCATCGGCTTTCCCATCGGCTCGCTGCCGGCCGGCGGCACCGAGATCCCGACCTTCCTGTCCTATACGCTCGAGCGCCGGCTGAGCCCGCATCCGGAGGATTTCGGCGAGGGGGCCATCGAAGGCGTCGCCGGCCCCGAGGCCGCGAACAATGCCGCCGCCGCCGGCATCCTGGTGCCGCTCTTGACGCTCGGCCTGCCTTCGACCGCCACGGCCGCGGTACTGCTTGCCGCGTTCCAGAATTACGGACTGCAGCCGGGGCCGCTCTTGTTCGCGACCAATCCCGGCCTGCTCTGGGGCCTGATCGCCTCGCTCTATATCGGCAACGTCATCCTGCTGGTGCTCAACCTGCCACTGGTCGGAATCTGGGTCCGCCTGCTGCTGATCCCTCGACCCTATATCTATGCCGGCATCGTGGTGTTCGCGCTGGTCGGCGTCTGGGGGCTGTCGACCTCCTGGATGGACATCGCGCTGATGTGCGGCCTCGGCCTCGTCGGCTACATGGCGCGGGTCTACGACTTCCCGATCGCGCCGGCGCTGATCGGCCTCATCCTCGGCCCGCAGGCGGAGATCCAGCTGCGCCGGGCGCTGGCGGTGAGCCAGAACGACTGGAGCGTGCTGTATTCGACGCCGATCTCGGCGACGCTGCTGGCCGTCGCCGCCTTCGTGCTGCTGCTGCCGCTCCTTCTCCGGCGCCTGCGCCGGGCGGAGCGGCAGATCGAGGAGGCGGCGGCCAAATAGCACCCGCTGGCGCGCCGGGGACGCGCATGCGCGTGTCGTCGGCAGTGCCGGGCCGTTCCGCTATCTGGGTTCAATCCGCGCCGAGATAGCGCCGGGCGAGATGCGCCTTGAACACGCTGGCATCGAGCGGCCGGCCGGTGGCGCGCGTCAGCAATTCATCGGTCTCGAAATGCGAGCCCTGCGCATGGATGTTGGTGCGGAGCCAGCCGACCAGCGGCGCGAAGTCGCCGCGGGCGATGCCGGGCAGCGTGTCGGGCTCGGCCCGGCAGGCGGCGTCGAAGAGCTGGGCCGCGGTCATCGCGCCGAGCGTGTAGGTGGGGAAATAGCCCCAGCCGCCGCTCGGCCAATGGATGTCCTGCAGGCAGCCGAGCCGGTCGTTGGGCGGGGTGATGCCGAGCAGGTCCTTCATTCCCGCGTTCCACGCTGCCGGAAGTTCGGCAAGCGGCATCGCATCGGCGATCAGCGCCTTCTCCAGCCGGTAGCGCAGGATGACGTGAGCCGGATAGGTCACCTCGTCGGCATCGACCCGGATGAAGCCGCGCTCGATCCTGGTATAGCGCCGATACAGCGCTTCGGCCTCCCAGCCGTGGCCGGAGCCGCCGAACGCGGCGCGCATCAGCGGCGCGGCGAAGGCGATGAACTCCCGGCTGCGACAGGCCTGCATTTCCATCAGCAGGGACTGGCTCTCATGCACGCTCATGCCGCGCGCCTGCCCGACGGGCTGACTCATATAGGCACCAGGGCGTCCCTGTTCGTAGAGCGCATGGCCGGTCTCGTGGATCACCCCCATCAGCGCCCTGCTGAAATCGGCGTCGTCATAGCGCGTGGTGATGCGCACATCATTGTCGGCGCCGCCGCAGAACGGGTGCGTCGAGACGTCGAGCCGGCCGCGCTCGAAGTCGTAGCCGAGCGCCGCCATGATCTTCAGCCCGAGCTGGCGCTGGGCCTCGACCGGGAAAGGGCCTTCCAGCCGGGCGGGTTCCGGCCGGCGTCCCTGCGCGGCGAGCGCGTCCTCGGTGAAGCCGGGCAGGAAGGCGGCGAGATCGTCGAACAGCGCGTCGATCGTCGCAGAGGATCCGCCGGGTTCGTAGTCGTTGAGCAGCGCGTCATAGACGGAGAGGCCGAGCCTCGTGCCCTTGGCCGCGCCGACCTCGCGTTGGAGCCGCAGGACCTCGGCGAGATAGGGGAGCAGTCCGGCGAAATCGGAATCGGCGCGGGCTTGCCGCCACGCCATCTCGCAGGCCGAGACCGCCTTGCTGGAGGCTTCAACCAGATCGGCCGGCAGGGCGGTCTGCACGGTCCATACCCGCCGGATTTCGCGCAGATTGGACCTCTCCCACCCGGTGAGGCCGTCATCCTGCTCGGCCTCGGCCAGCCAGCCGCCGATACGGGGATCGACCGCCATCTCATGCTGCATCACCCGCAGGAGCGCCATGCTCTCGGCCCGGGTGCTGGCGGCGCCCTTCGGCATCATGGCGTCGCTGTCCCATTGCAGGATGCCGATGGCATTCGACATGGCGGCGACGCGGCCGAAATGGCCGGAAAGCGAGGCGTAGGCGGTCATGAGGTCCATTCTCCGGGTGCGAACTCCGCAACGAGGACCCCTCGCGGCCGACTTCCCTCTCGGGTTGCGGGCACGGATTCGATCGCTCGACGGCCGCCTAGCATACTCGCCGCCGCTGCGGCCACCCGCGACATCATTGTTCCGTGAACGAGACCGAGGAGAGGATCGGCCGCGGCTCGTCGCAAACCTGCGCGTGCCGGGCCTGGGATCCATCCATGGTGCGGGATCCGGCGCATGGCCGACTGTATCGGCGTTTGTCGAATTGGCCCCGCCTTGGATGAATTGACCTGTCACTCGCCCCGCGGATAGCGCTTGGCCTCTTCCAGCACGTTCAGATCCATGTGGTTGCGCATGTAGCGCTCGGAGGCCTTCTGGAGCGGCTGGAAATCCCAGGGGAAATAGGCGCCGTTGCGCAACGCTTCGTAGACGACGTGGCGGCGTGCCTGGCTTGCCCGAACCTCGGCGTCGAAGCGCGCCAGATCCCACCGCTGGCGCATGGTGGCCGTCATGGCCGCGAGGATGCCTGCGCAGGCGGGGTCGCCCGCCCGGTTGTTCAGCTCGTGCGGATCCTCTTCCAGATTGGTCAGGATGGGGGGATCGAGCTCGCAGAGAACGAGCTTCCACGGTCCATCGCGCAGCGCAACCAGCGGAGCGTAGGAGCCCTCGGCCGCGTATTCCATCGGCACGGGGCTGCGCCGGCTTTCGCCTGTTGCCGGGCCGACCAGGCTCTCGCCATCGGTCCACGGCATGACACTGCGGAGATCAATTCCGACCAGATCGGCGAGAGTGGGCAGAACGTCGAGCGTCGAGGCGGGATGGTCGATCCGGCCGGCCGGAAGCGTCGGGGCGGCGATCATCAGCGGCACGCGTGCGGAGCCCTCGAAGAAGTTCATCTTGAACCACAGGCCGCGCTCGCCAAGCATGTCGCCATGATCTGAGACGAAGACGACGATGGTGTTCTCCGCCATGCCGCAGCGTTCCAGCACGTCGAGCAGCTCGCCCACTTTTTCGTCGATATAGGAGATATTGGCGAAATAGGCGCGACGGGAACGGCGTATGTCCTCGTCCGTCACATGGCTCGACGCGTGGTTGCTGGCCAGCAGCAGCCGCTGCGAGTGCGGATCCTGCGCCTCGAAGGGGATCGCCGGCACCACGGGAGCCAGCGCCGGACAATCGGCATAGAGATCCCAGAAGCGCCGGCGCGCGACATAGGGATCGTGTGGGTGGGTGAAGCTCACCGTCAGGCACCACGGACGGTCGTTGCTGCCGCGTGCCAGATCATAGAGCTTGCGCACGGCGTGATAGGCGACCTCGTCGTCATATTCGAGCTGGTTGGTGATCTCCGCGACGCCGGCGCCGGTGACGGAGCCAAGGTTGTGATACCACCAGTCGATACGTTCGCCGGGCCTGGTGTAATCGGGCGTCCAGCCGAAATCGGCGGGGTAGATGTCGGTGGTCAGCCGTTCCTCGAAGCCGTGCAGCTGATCCGGTCCGACGAAGTGCATCTTGCCCGACAGCGCCGTGTGATAGCCGGCGCGGCGCAGATGGTGCGCGAAGGTGGGAACGTCGGAGGTGAATTCGGCGGCATTGTCGTAAACGCGCGTGCGGCTCGGCAGCTGGCCCGACGTGAAGGAGGCCCGCGCGGGCGCGCAGAGCGGGCTCGCCGTATAGGTGTTGACGAAGCGGGCGGAGCGGGCGGCGAGAGTCTTCAGATGCGGTGCGTGCAGAAATTCGGCCGGTCCGTCGGGAAACAGCGTCCCGTTCAACTGGTCGACCATCAGGACGAGAATGTTCGGGCGCGTCATTGCATGTCTTCCGGTACGAGGCACGCGGGGAGCGCCGGCCGGCTTGCTTCCGGCGCTCCCCGATCGGTCACAGGCCGAGCGCCGCCTTGACGGCCGGGAGGCCCGGCTTTCCCTCGAAGGTGCTGACGCCGGCGAGCCAGGCATCGAGCGCCTGCGGATGGCTTTTGATCCAGGCTTGCGCGGCGGCCTTGGGCTCCTGCCCCTCGTCGAGGATCTTGCCCATCAGTGTGTTTTCCATGGGCAGATCGAATGTGAGGTTCTTGAAGAGCGTCGCCGCGTTCGGGCATTCGGCCGACCAGCCGCTGCGCGCGAGCGTACGCACATCCGCCCCGCCATAATTGGCGCCGAAATAGGCGTCGCCGCCCGACAGATACGTGATGGCGAAGGTCTCGTTCATGGGATGCGGCGCCCAGGCGAGGAACACGATCCATTCCTTGCCGCGCTCGGAACGCTTGACCTGCGCCAGCATCGCCTGTTCGCCCGATTCCACCACTTTCCAGCCGGTCAGGCTGAAATCATTGGCGTCGATCATCTTCTGGATGTTGGCATTGGCCGGCGCGCCGGGCTCGATGCCGTAGATCTGCTTGCCGAACTTATCGGCATTGGCGGCGAGGTCCTTGAAATCCTTCACGCCGGCCTCGGCCACGAAGCTGGGTACGGCGAGGGTGAACTTGGCGCCGGCGAGGTTGGTGCCGAGCACGTCGACGGCCTTGGCCTCGTTCAGCGCGTCGATGAACTTCTGCTGGGCCGGCATCCAGTTGCCGAGGAAGACGTCGATGCCCTTGTTCTTCATCGCCTCGTAGCCGATGGGCACCGAGAGGGTCTTCACGTCCTGCGTGTAGCCGAGCCCTTCGAGCAGGACCCCGGCGATGGCGTTGGTCGAGGTGATGTCGGTCCAACCCGGATCCGACATCCTGACGGTCTTGCACGTGGGAGCGTCGGCGGCGGCCGCAGGGCCGGCGGCGAGGAGGAGGGTAAGGGCCGAAGCGGCCAACAGCATGCGATTCATGGTCTACCTCTGGAAGGATGGGAGGCCGGGATCGCAAGGAGGGCGACCTTGAATTGGCTTTCGTGCCCGCCTTGTTCTGCTCGATATCAGGCAGTTAAATGCCAAGGGTTGTGAACCCTCATTTTTTCGATCATCGCCCTAAGAGAATCTTATGTCTGCGCGATCACTCGACCTCGGCTGGATTCGCGTGTTCGAGGCTGTGGGGCGCTTGGGAAGCCTGACGGCGGCGGCCCATGAGCTCGGCCTGTCCCAGCCGGCGGTGAGTTACACCATCCGGCATCTGGAAGAACAGGTCGGGACGGCTCTCCTCGCCCGTGGGCATCGAGGCAGCACGCTTTCGCCGGCAGGCGAATCGCTGCATAGGGCTGCGACGGCCGCGGTGGCCGAACTCGACGCCGCGACGCGCTCGATCCGACGCATGAGTCGCCAGCCGGTGGTGCGCCTGTTCACCGATTACGGGTTCGCCTCATTCTGGATGATGCCGCGTGTGGCGCAGTTCCGATTGGTCCAACCCGGCACCGACGTCCACATTATCGCCTCTGCCGCGGCGGATCCCGGCATGGACGACGCGGAGGACGTCGCGGTGCTGTTCGGCGCGCGGAACGACTTCCCGCCCGAGGCGATCCAGTTGTTCCAGGAATGCGTGCATCCGGTTTGTAGTCCCGGTTTTGCGGCCCGCCATGGACTCGGCGAGCGGCCGGAGAGAATCGGCCAGCTGCCGCTGCTTCATCTCGAGAGCACGCCGGCGCCGCGCTGGTTCGGATGGAGCGACATGTTCCGCGCGATGGGCATCGAGCGGGAGCCGAGTTCCAGCGACCTCAGCCTCAATACCTACGGCCTCGTCGTGCAGGCCGCGATAGCCGATCAGGGGATTGCGCTCGGCTGGGCCGGATTGATCGACGGCGCGCTCGCCGATGGAACGCTGGTCGCCGTGGGACCATCATTGGTGCGCAAGGATAGCGGATACTGGCTGAAGCCCGGTCGAAACCTGTCGCCTCCCGCAAGGGAGCTTATCGGCTGGATCCTGGACGAAGTGCGTGTGCTGGCCTAGCTGTCCGAAATCGGTGTGCGCCGCATGTGCACGAAACCACGATTGAAACGAGGTCCGGGGCGACCTGCTCGGGCGCTGTATTCGAAATCGCGACGAGAAACGATGGCACCAAGTACCGGCCAGCGATAGTCACGTGACAGGCGAGCGACAACAACCGTAGAGAAAGTGATGCAGCCATGGAGAAGAGAAACAGCGGTTCGACGGAAGAAAAAGGAGGAGGTTCTCCTTCTGGGCTGATAGATGCGAAAATCGAGGAACTGACCGACTGGCGGGGCGAGATGCTCGCCCGTATCCGAAGTCTCATCAAGCAGGCCGACCCCGAAGTGATCGAGGAGTGGAAGTGGAGAGGGGTTCCGGTGTGGTCGCATGCCGGGATCATCTGCACCGGCGAGACGTACAGGAATGTCGTGAAGATGACCTTTGCCAAGGGCGCCTCGTTGGACGACCCATCGGGCCTCTTCAACTCCAGCCTCGAAGGCAACACCAGGCGTGCCATCGATTTCCACGAGGGTGACAAGATTGATGAAAAGGCGTTGAAGGCGCTCATTCTCGCCGCCGTCGCACGGAACACATCGGCGCGAGCTGCCGCAGGCTCCGTCCGCTCTCAGAGGAAGCCAGGGAGCGCCTGAGGAAAGCTTTCCCATTGATGAGATGGTAGCCGGCTTATGAAATGGAATGTCCTGAGAGGTGCGTCAAGCTGCCGTCTGCCCGATCGGGCCGGGGGAGGGATCGATCATTTGCTCGTACTCATCCCACTTCGCACGATGAAGACCCGCAGGCTTTAACCTCGACTGCGTCGCTGAAGCGCATCCCGCCATTCCGGCCGATTTCAATCCTTGGGCGCTGGCCTCGCCGACCGCCTGGCCGGTCCTTGGCAATTCAGGAGCGCGGCGTCATATCGCTGAAGATGCGGAACGTGTTTCGGCCGGCGATCTTGGCGTCGTAGAGAGCGCGGTCGGCGGAGGACAGCACCTGAACGGGATTCACGCCGTTCGCCGGCGCATGGGCGATGCCGATGCTGAGGCCGACGATGGTCTCGACGCCGCCAATTCGAATCGGCTCGCATATTGCTTCGATCAGGCGTTGCGCGATTGTGGCGGCCCCGGATGGGTTTCCATGCAGCGGGTGGATCACGGCGAACTCGTCGCCACCCAGCCGTGCAACGATGTCGTCAGGTCCGATGGCCGAACGAAATCTGGCAGCCGCCTCGAGCAACACGCTGTCGCCGGCGTGGTGCCCGAATGTGTCGTTCACCTGCTTGAAGCAGTCGAGGTCCATGCACATCAGCGCGAAGGGTTGGCCGGTGTGCCGGCTGCGGGCGATGGCCTCATCGAGGCGCTGGGCGAACAGGGCTCGGTTGGGAAGGCCGGTCAGCGCATCGTGCAATGCGAGGTGCTCCAGGCGCGCCTCGGCCTGCTTGCGCCGGTCGAGCCCGCGTACCGAGGCGACGTACCCATCGGGCATGCCTGTCACCTTGTTTCGCGTGAGCCTGATGGACGCCTCCATCCAAATCCACGAACCGTCTTTGTGACGCTGGCGCTGCTCGCTCAGGCCAAGCTCCAGGCTTCCCTCCCGGACCTGTTGCATCAGCGCGCGAAACTCTGCCGCGTCGTCGGGATGCGTGATTTCGCTGGCACGGCGGCCGATCAGTTCTTCCGGCTCATACCCGAGCAGCGTCTTGACCGAGGGGGAGATATAGAGCCGGACGCCATCGAGGTTGCCGCGGACGATCGTGTCCGTGGAGGTTTCCGCGAGTAGCCGGAACTCTGCCTCTCGCTCGGCCGCTTCCTGTGCGTCACGAAGGAGGCGAAGGCTCTCGCCGGCGATTTCCGCCAGATCCTCGAATTGGCGAACCTCTTCGGCGGTAAAGCTGCGGGCGCGCGTATCGAACACCGCGAGACGCCCGGCCGCGTCCGGGCCGAAGGGAGCGCTCGCGAGAAAACGTACGTCCGGTGCGGAAGCGACATAGGGCAGGTCGGCAAAAAGCTCATTCTGCCGGGCGTCTTCCACTACCAGCATCGGCAGGCCGGCGTCCGGGCGACCTTCGAGCGTCACCGCGAATTCCCAAATGCGCCTGTCGGCATCCTCAGGCATGGCAGTCCAATAGGCGGGGCCTTTCTCCCAACAAACAGAGGCGACGGGAACCCGAAACAAGGCGCGGGCGGTGCGGCAGAGCGCCTCGAAGCGAAGCCCTGTCGATGAACCCTCGGCCTCCGGGCTGGAGGGCTCCTCCGCTTGAATCGCCTCGCTCTTCGCAATAGCCGTCATTGATTTCGAATCCGCGCATATTCGACGGTATGAGTATCCTTCGCGGAGAAGCCTGCGGCTATGGCAATGTAGCACCGCGCAGGTATGGCTCGGCAATGTTGCGCGGTAGGTCGATGAGGAGAAGGCTGGAGCTTCAGTGTCGCTTGCCTGCGTGCGCTTCGCGCGGGTGATCACAGGCGCACATGGCTGACGATCGCGCTGCCTGCGCAGCGGCATTCCGGCATGCCGGCGGAAACGAGGCTGGAAAGGCGGCTGGGAGAAGGCTTCGCTTGCAGCGAAAGGCGGCGCATGTCTCGCTCTGCGCCGCCGGCAAAGTTAAGCCGGCAATCCTCCACGCCTGCCGCTCGGGATGGGAACGGGGTTGCGTCGTGATGGCCAAGCAGGATCGGGGCGGCTTGCCGTCAAGCGGCCTGTGTCATTCCGAGATCGCCATTGCTGCGGATCTCGACCTCGATCTCCAGGACCGACATCGGGGTTCCGCGCTCCAGGCGAACCTTCACGCTGTCGCGTTCGCAGGGCACGCGCTTGGCGACGGCCGCCAGGATATCCTCCCGCAGGCTGGATAGCAGGTCGTCACCGCCGAGAACCTGACGCTCATGCGACAGCAGGATCTGCAGCCGTTCACGCGCCTGCGGCGCGCTTCCATTGGAAAAAAACCGCTTCCATAGCGTCATGCCGCCCTCCGCAGGAATTTCCCGAACAGGCCGAGCCGCTGCTTCGGCGTTTCCATGGTGACGTCCTCGCCCTTGAGGCGCCGCGCCGCGTCATTATAGGCCCGTGCCGGGGCGCTATCCGGGTCGTGGATGGAGACCGGCACGCCGAAATTCGAGGCTCTCAGCACGTCGGGACTCTCGGGAACGATGCCAAGCAGCGGCAGCGACAGAATTTCCATCACGTCCTCGGTCTTCAGCATGTCGCCGCGGGCTGCGCGGATCGGGTCGTAGCGCGTGAGCAGCAGGCGTTTGTCGACCGTCTCGCCGCGGGCGGCCCTCAGGGTCTTGGAGTCGAGGATGCCGACGATGCGATCGCTGTCGCGCACCGAGGAAACTTCCGGGTTGGTGACGACGATGGCGATTTCGGCGTGGCGCATGGCGAGCGTCGCCCCGCGCTCGATGCCGGCCGGGCTGTCGCAGATGACCCAGTCGAAATGCCGCGAGAGATCGTCGATCACCTTGTCGACGCCCTCTTCGGTCAGCGCATCCTTGTCGCGGGTCTGCGAGGCGGGCAGCAGGAACAGCGAATCCAGCCGCTTGTCCTTGATCAGCGCCTGCGGCAGCCGGGCATCGCCCTGGATGACGTTGACGAAGTCATAGACCACGCGCCGCTCCGCACCCATGATCAGGTCCAGGTTGCGCAAGCCGACGTCGAAGTCGACGACGACCACTTTATCGCCGGTCCGCGCAAGCGCGGCACCGATGGCAGCCGTCGTCGTGGTCTTGCCGACGCCGCCTTTTCCCGACGTGACGGTGATGATTTTTGCCATGCCTCGGTTCGCTCCTAAAGTGCGGCTAGCCGCAACGCGTCATCTGCGGTCCATACACGCACGGCCCGGCCCCGGAGGGCGCCGTCAATGTCTTCCGCCGTCCTGTAGATGCCGTCGACGGCCAGCAGTTCCGCTTCCATCTTCGTGCAGAAAATCTGGGCCTTGGAGCCGAAGGTGACCCCCGCGATCGCCCGACCTGCCAGCGTGCCGTAAACGTGGATCGATCCGCCGGCGATGATCTCGGCGCCCGCTCCAACCGACCCGACGATGGTTACGTCGCCTTCCAGGCATACGATCGACTGCCCCGACCTCACCCGCTGCTCGACGAGCGTGTTCACCGGCTCGACAGGCTTGGGCAACTCCACCGGGACGACGACTTCGTCCGGGACGACAAGGGTGGCATCACGCCCGCCACGCAGCACCGGCGGCATGGAGGCATCGACCATGCTGGGGCGAATGCCTTCAAGTCCGATGAGGCGTACGCCGCGCGCCGCGAGTTCGCCGATCCAGCGTTCGACCTCCGCCTTGCTGGTTGCGGTTCCCGCCATGTCGAGGACCACCGTCCGACCGGTGAAGAAGCCCGGCGAGCGCTGCAGCCAGATGTCGAAATCGGCGAGCCACGGCTCCAGCGGCACATCGGCGACAAGCGTCATCGCCATAAACGAGCGACCACGAAAGCGGATCGATGGCCCAGACCGGCTGACAGCATTCACCGTTCGAATCTCCTCTAGTCAGGAGAGATTCAGTTAATCTTGGTTAACGACCGGTTAATCGGTGCTGATGAAATCAGTGAGGAGCCGATCGGCAATGAGTGCTCCCGATCCGCTGCCGGCAGCGAGTGGGTCCGTTTGGGGTAGTCCATCGCAAAAGATCAACAGGGCCGCGATTGGTCTGCGGCTCGTGTGAAGGCCCGTAGGGCCATAGGCAGCGCCGCCATGAACGGACTAGGCGGGAGGAGCCATGAGGGATTGGTAGCCGGTCCACAAAATCTGGACGCCGATACATAGCAGGATGAAGGCCGACAGCCGCACGACGACGTTGGTGCCGTTCTTTCCCAGCAGCGCGATGACCCGCTCGCCAAACCGGTAGCAAACATAGATCGTAACCGCCGTGGCAATTATCCCTGCGATAACAGCGCCCAGAAACGGTGCGTTTGCAATGCCATAGTCCCCGCCGGGCCGTTGACTGCCCAGCGCGATGGCAACCGAGATTGTGCCCGGTCCCACCGTGAGCGGCATGGTCAGGGGATAGAAGGAATCGATGTCGGGGTGGTTGTCGACAGTGGGCCGTTGTGATTCAGAAACGACGCCTGTCTGGAGCAACTTCCACGCGAAGGCCACGACGACCAGTCCACCGGCGACGCGGACAATCGGGAGTGTGATGCCGAAGAACACCAGAATATGGGATCCGACGAACATCGACCCGGCAATCAACAATACGCTGTTGATGGCGACGCCGCGTGCCAGAGCCTTGCGCTCGACCTCTGTGCAGGAGGCCGTCAGGCCGATGAAGATCGGCGCCCCGCCGATTGGATTGATGATCGGGAAGAGAGCCGCATAGACCAGAAGGAAGACGCTGGTGAAATTGTGCATTGTGCGAGGCGGCTAGGAGCAGCGGGCAGGGGCGGCGCGATTTCGGATTGTCGGCAAGCAGACATCCGTCGAAAGGCGGATCGGCCCGAACTCGAACGACATTTTCCACCCCGATCCCTGTGCGTGAACGCGTGACCACCATAGCGCGCCAGGGCTGCACGTCACCCGTCGTTTTTCCTTATGGGCTCTCTATCAACACGCTCAACTGTCTTCGCCGACCTGACGTCGGGGCTCTCGCCATCCGCCCCTGCCATATTAGCCTTAGGTATGATAATTCTTGAGTACAACGGTAACGGCCCGGCATCAGGCTGACGACGATCAGCCGATTGGCGAGAGGCTGACCTTGGGGGGATGGTGATGAAATCTATCCGCGCGCCGATTGCCTTCATGGCCTCATTGATCGCGTTGGCACCTTTACTCGGAGGTGCCGCAGCTGCGCAGAACTCGTCACTTACCGAGAAGCTCAACGCTTATATCGGCTGCATCAACCGCCTTTCCGAGCGGAGTTATTCGTCTCGCGAGCGCTATTTCAGCTGGGTCGGAAAGAACGGTCCTACCGGCAAGGAGCGGATCATTTACGGCACCTACACCATCTACGACACAACGGACTGTAAGCGGGACGTCGAGGCCGCCAATGCGCTCGAGCCGCGTGACGCCGAACTGGAAGCCGCGGCAACGGCGTTCGTGGAGGCTGTTGTCGTGCTCGAACCGTTGCTGAAGGAGGCGGACGACTATTACGAGCAGGAGAACTACAAGGACGACAAGATGACAAAGGGCAAAGCCCTGCATCCCCGTCTGGTCGCCGCCTGGAACGCGTTCGCGGCCGCCGACGCGAAGCTCCGTGCCGGTGTCGATACGCTCCAGGACAAGCGGGCGGCGGAGAAGCTCGCCGAGATCGAGAAGACCGAAGGGCGCAAGGAAAGCTATCATGTCGAGGCACTGATGATGCGCGCCAAGCGTGTCTTGCGCACGCAGAATGCCTCGCCTCCCGATCTGGCCAGCATCACTCAGGCGTTGAACGAATACGAAGCCATAACCAAGGCGACCGCCGACTACGCCGATACGAACAAGGACAGCAAGATCGGAGGGAGTTTCGTCAACGACGCCAAGGCGTTCCTTGTCACGGCAAAACAGCTGATGCGGCGTATTCGAGACAAGGTGCCCTACAGCAGCGGCGACAAGATGATGCTCAATTCTGGCGGCGGGTGGATGGTCGAAGGGTCTCCGGCTCGTCTTGTCCGCGATTACAACGAGCTCATCAACAGCTACAATCGCGGCGTGCGATTCTGACGATCGTTCATGGGGATGTGAAGAATCGTCCGCCGACACCGGTGGCATCCTCCAGCAGCCCCCGCCGATGCCTGTCGAGGAATGCCTCCAGGTATCGGTACAGGTCGGCGAGGTCCGGCAGGACCAGCCGGGATCTGGCCGATTTAGATGATGTCGTAGAGGGAGCGACCGCCAAGGTCGATGTTCAGGCCTTGCAGGTCGGCTGTTCCTGCCTCGCGTCCCATGGCTTTGATGCTTTCGTCGCGGATGAGCGACATGAGGTGCGCGCGCACGTCGACGAAGCTGGCCGAGGTCATCATTCCGGGCTCGCGCGGACGAGGCAGGGGAACCTGTATCTCCGCCTTCACCGAGCCGGGCCGCGACGTCATGCAGTAGATGCGATCGGACAGGAAAATAGCTTCGTCGATATCGTGGGTAACGAAAAGCACGGATATCTTGAGGCTCTGCCAGATGTTGGTCAGTATCTGCTGCATGATGATCCTGGTCTGGGCATCGAGAGCTCCGAAGGGTTCATCCAGCAGCAGCACCTTCGGCCCGGTCGCCAGTGCCCGGATGATGCCGACGCGCTGCTTCATGCCGCCGGAGAGGCTGTCGGGATAGGCGCTCTCAAAGGCCAGCAGACCTGATAGCCCCAGCAGGGTACGGGCGGCACGCTGGCGCGTGAACTTGTCCATCCCCTTCATTCTCAGCCCGAACTCGATGTTCTGGCGAACCGTCATCCACGGGAAGAGCGAGTATTGCTGGAAAACCATGCCTCGATCGGCGCTGGGCTCCTTCACCACCTCCTCGTCCACGGCGACCACGCCGCGTGTTGGCGTCAGGAAGCCGGCCACCGCATTCAACAGGGAGGATTTGCCGCAGCCGGATGGGCCAATCAGCGAGACGAATTCGCCCGGCTCGACATGGATGCTGGCATTGGTGACGGCTTCCATCGGCCCTGCCGGCGTCGGATAGCTCAGCGCGAAATTGCGGACGTCGATGCGTCCCTTGCGTGGATTCTCCGTGGTTATCTCACTCGCCATAATGTCGACCGCCTCGGCAACACCCTGAAAATGCATGGTCCGGCTGCTCCGGCTCAGGCGGTGGCCCATGCCGATCCGCTCCCGATTTCTTCGGCCACAAGGCTCGCCTGGCCATAGGCCGCCTCCACGGGCCGGGCCGCGGCGAGGCACAGGTCTTCGCGGTCGGGAGTGCTCACCAGCTGAACGCAGACGGGAAGCCCATCCACCTTGCCACATGGCGTCGCCAGGCTTGGCAGGCCGGTCACGGTCCACAGGCTTTGAAGCTTCTGCTCTCCCGTTCGATCCGAAAGCGGTGGAGCCGAACCGTCGGTTGCGGGTGTCAGCACCACGTAAGGCTCCTGCATGAGCGCGAGCAGATGCGCACGGAAATAGGCGGCGTCGCCCACAGGCCCAGCATCAGTTCGCCGGATAGCGCGAGCTGCACCATCGCCTCCGCCAACCTGGACGGCCCCGGAAACAGCCGCGCATTCGTCAGGCACCCATCAGCCGCTGGCCAATATAGACATGGGGCTGCCAGATCGCGTAGGCGTCCAGATCGCCGCGTTCCAGCGCCGCCGCCATGTCCTGCGGCCGCAGGTTGATGACGGTCGCATCGTTTATCTTCAGGCTGCCGGCCTCTAGTGCTTTGACCAGCATGTATTCCGCGCTGGTGCCGATGGCGGTGGCGATCTTCTTGCCCTTCAGGTCCCTGAGGGTTTGGATTCCCGATTGGGAGCGCGCCAGGATCTGGACGTCATTGTCCGACTTCTCCATGGTCGCGACGATTTCCACCGGCTCGCCGACCAGTGCGGCGCGCATGATCGGCACCTCGGAGACGGTGGCGAGGTTGGCGCTGCCGCCGATCAGGGCGTCCAGCGCCAGCTTTCCCGATGTGACATTGCGCACATCCACATCGAGCCCCTCGGCCTCGAACATCCCCTTCGCCTTGGCAATGATCGTGACAGTGGAGATGGGGGAAAGATTCTGGAAGAACACAACCCTATCGGCGGCCGCCGCCTGGGCGGAATGAGCTGTCCTCAGAGCGAGCAATGCGTATCCGAGAAGCTTCATGGCCAAGATGTCCCCTGGAATAAAAAAGCATGCCTTCGCGTCGCCGCGCGGCGATGCGTGAACGGTCTCTCGACGTCCCGGTCGGACGTGACCATTCGGAAGCAAATGCGCATGCGTAGCCGGGATCAGGCGCAAGACGGCCCAAGGCGAACTGCATCTGCACAGTCATATTCCTATGTAGAACAATATTTTCTCAACCAGAAACAAGTCAACGAAAAACGACAATTCAAAGAGTAAGTAAGCTTTACTCTGAGTAATATTCACTGACGATCGGAAAGAGGAAAAGAGCCGCTACTGCGGCCTTCATCGCATTTTTGTCGGCACCGAGAATGTCTTCGAAAGCGCAGCACTTCAGCAGGGCATGCAAGGCGTGGGCGACGAGCGCCGCTGGCGCCGGCGCCGGGATGCGCCCCCGCCTTTGGCACTCCTGCACGAGGCAACCAATCCGCGCGATCAGAGCCCGCTCCGTCTCTTTCAAGCGAGGATGGTCCGAAAGCTGAAGTGTATCGATCAGGTCGTAATAGCTGCCGGAGGAGAAGTGCATGTCGACAACCCAGCCGATCATGGCTTGGAGCGCGTCCTCCGGTGGCAGCTGGGCCGCGAGAAGGTCGATGCGCGATTGCGCATCGCCAAGCGCCGTCATGAGTACGGCGACTCCCAGCTCCTCCTTGGAATCAAAGTGCTGGTAGAAGGTTGGCTTCGAAATGCCGACATCAAAGATCACTTCGTCCAGGGTCATCCGGACGAAACCCTTCGCGGCTATCAGATCGTGGGCAGTCTGAAGGATCGCCGTTTCGCGCAACAGCCTTTGGCGCTCCTTCATGGAAGATGTGCGGGTTTTCGGGGCGCCCGCCATCAATCCCCTCGCAGCAGATCTTGCGTGGAGGCCACTTTGGCATAGGCGAATGCCAGGGCCGCCATGAAGGCGGCGTGCACCTGTGCCGCCGGCACATGAACACCGTTGAATTCCAGGTCCCGCGTCGCGCAGGCATCATGGGCGACGGTGACGGCAAAGCCGAAATCCGCGGCCGCGCGGCTCGCGGCGTCGACGCACATATGGCTCATATTGCCGGCTATGATCACTTCGGCGATGCCATGGCTGTCGAGCAGATCTTTCAGGCCGGTACCCTTGAAGGAATTCACCTCGTGCTTCAGCACCACGTCCTCGGTTGAGCGGTTCTGTGCCGACGGATGGATCTGGGCGCCCACCGAATTCGGCGTGAAGAAGGGCGCGTCCGCCGACGCGAATTCATGTCGGATATGAACCACGAGGTCGCCGGCTTCGCGCGCCGCCGCGATCAGGCGGGCGGCGTTGCCGGCCGCAGCCTCCACCCCCGATAGGGGCCATTTCCCGTCAGGGAAATAATCATTCTGGATGTCCACGATGATCAGGGCACGCTTGGTCATGTTCAGAGGTCCAAGGCTGGAATGAAGCGTCAACAGCGCTGGACTCGAGTATCGCCGCTCACGCATTCTTCGAACTGGCGTGTGGCGACATAATCGGGGCCGGAACCGACAAATGAACACGAGCGGCGCGAGCGCCGAGATCGGCCTGATCGTCTATCCGGGCGTCCAGCTCGCGGCCGTCCACGGCCTCACCGACCTCTTCAACGTGGCCGGCCGCTTCGCGCAAGGCGATGGGCAGGAACTCACGCTTCGGGTGAGCCACTGGCAGCCGGTGGAAACGGATCTCCCACCTTCCTGCACCTACGACACCATGCCGGGAAAGCCCCACCATCCGGTGATCCTGGTGCTCCCGCCCAGCCTCGGCGAGCCGCCCACCAGCGAGACGGCGCGCACCATCGCGCCGTGGTTGCGGGCGCGGCACATGGATGGCGCGGCGGTGGGATCAGTCTGTGCCGGAGCCTTCCTGCTGGCGGAAACGGGATTGCTGGATGGGCGCAGCGCCACGACCCACTGGAGTTATGCGGAAATCCTGGCGGAGCGGTTTCCCAATGTCCGTGTGGACACCCGCAAATTGCTCGTGGACCATGGCGACGTGATCACGGCTGGCGGCGTCATGGCGTGGATCGACCTCGGCCTGACCTTGACGGAGCGCCTGCTGGGCCGTGCGGTAATGATGGAGACTGCGCGCTTCCTCCTCGTCGACCCTCCTGGCCGCCAACAGAGCAGCTACAGCCGTTTCTCACCCAAGCTCGATCACCAGGACGAGGCGGTGCTGAAGGTCCAGCATTTCCTCCAGTCCGAAGGCCCGCGCAACCTCACCCTTGCGGCGATGATCGAGCTCGCTGGCCTCGAGGAGCGGACATATCTGCGACGTTTCAAGAAGGCGACGGGCATGACGCCGACCGAATATTGCCAGCAGCTACGCGTGTCGCAGGCGCGCGAACTGCTGGAGACCACGCTGCGGACAGTGGAGCAGATTGCATGGCAGGTGGGTTATGACGACGTGCGGACGTTCCGCCGGGCATTCATCCGCGCTACGGGCATGCCTCCTAAAGACTATCGAACCCGGTTTGGTGCTGCGGCAAGTAAGAATCCACGCACCTTTCATCCCGACCGGCTGCAGGGGGTCGTTCAGAGCGGACCTAGAAAGTCCGATTTGCCGATCGGCACGCCCTTGTGGCGCAGGATGTCGTAGCCGGTTGTGACGTGGAAGAAGAAATTGGGCAGCGCGAAGGTGAAGAGGTAGCTGCGTCCGTCCAGGATCACCTCGCCTTGCCGTCGCTTCAGCACGATCTGCCGGGTCTCGCTGCTTTCGAACTGGGTCGGGTCGAGCTCCCTGAGATAGGCGACTGTCTTGGCGATGCGCTCGTGGAGCTCGGCAAAGCTCGCTTCGTTGTCATCGAAGCTCGGGCCTTCGGTCGCGGCAAGGCGGACTGCACAGAACTTCGCCGTATCGCTGGCTCGCTGAACCTGTCCGGCCAGCGGCAGCATGTCCGGGGCCAGCCGTGCCTCGACGAACGTCGCGGGATCGATGCCTTCCGCCCGAGCGAAATTTTCGCCCTTTTCGAGGATCGCCGAATAATTGTCGAACGCCCGCAGGAAAACGGGGATCGAGGCGTCGAACATCGACAGTGACATGGAAAATCTCCGCTTGGGGGGATCTTGAGAAGGGGCTGCCGCGAGCCATGCGGTCCTGAGGATTGAGACTGGACCCAATATGATGCGTCTTTCAACTCCTGCCGCTTGGAGCGCCCGTATGAGCGGGTCCGCTTCAGGATGATCCGGCAGATGCGCGCCAAATAGCGGAAGCTGGAATGCATCCGGCTTCCTGACATTCGGGGCCGTCTTTTCCCCTGCCAAAAGACCTGCCGTAAGCGGGAACGGCAGGTCTTCTTATTTGTGACTGAAGATTTCCCCTAACCCGGTCTTCGCATTGAACGTCGGCGTCTTGCCGGCTCGTCCGTACAGAAATTCATCAAGATAAGCCGTTTCGTGTCCGGTTACCGGCAAGCCCAGATCACGCCGACGGCGCAAATAACGCTCGGCCGCGCGACGGAGCGCGAACAGATCCCCGCTCCGCGGGACTCGCTTCAGGGCGCGGCGGGTCGGATCGAGGGGTGACAGCCTTCGCAGGCTCCGCAACATGTCCGCCTTTCGGCGTCGCGAAAGCCCGAGGAAAGCCACGCCCAGGCCGGCCGCCGCGCCGATCGCGAAGGTAAGGAGCGCGGTGCTCACCTGTCCGGCCGGCAGGTGTCCGGTACCGCTGCGACTGTCGCGAAAGCTCGCATAGCCGAAGGGGATTGCCGGAATGTCGGCGACGCGCATCTGCCGGGCGACAGTGTCGAACCAGGGGATGGCGATGGCCGGGAGTACGCCCGGTTCGCCGGTCTTGGGGCGCAGGTGCCATTCCCAGGTGACGGTCGTCACCGGCCCGTCGGGCGTCAGCTGCATCTCGCGCCGTTCCGGCGTCGCGAAGCTGATCAGCCACGGTTCGCGCATGGCCGGGCGCGGTGGCAGCAAATGCGGAAGCGTGCCTTCGGCCTTCAGAATGACCCGTCGAACCAGGGACTCGCCGTCGCGCAATGCGCCCGGCGCGGCCGACAGCGTGTCCTCGATGGTGAGGCTGCGGGCAGGGAGCGGCGTATCCTCGGCCGGGAACGGCGCCACCGGCAGCGTGACCGGCGGAGCCGTCACGTCGAGCGGTTCGCGAAGGTTGTTCGCACCTACCACGGTGAGACGATGCGTGACCGGCCCGATAGTGAGCGTCCCTGCATGCCGGGGGAAGACGGCAAGGCGGCGTTCGAACACCCGGACGGTGCGGCCGCCAATCTGTTCGTTCCGCCACTGGTCGCGCGCAAGCTGGATCCAATCATAGGTGTCCGAGTTGGGAAAGGTCAGCGTTTCCAGCGTGATCTGGCGGGTATATTCGCCGCGCAGCGTCACCGGGATCATCTCGCCGACGACCGGCCGCATCTCGGGCACGACGACGCGCAGGCTTTCGGCGCGGGCACTGCCGGCGAGCAGGGTGAGGAGGATGGGAAGGACCAGGCGGATCACCATCTGTCGCCCTCCTCTGGTCGAATGAGGCCGAGGCCGGTTCTGCGTTCATATTCCTTGCGGAGGCGTAGACGCAGGAACTCGCCCGGATCGTCGGAAAGCGTCTCCAGCCAGGCGTCCGAGGCGGCGAAACCGCGCGCCTCGATCGGCTTCTTCCAGGTCGGGTCCGGCGTGCTGGCCATCGTCCGGGCGCCCGCATCTTCCGACGGCGCGAGTCCGCCATGGCCGGGCAGCCGTCCCGGCGCGACGCCTTCGCCCCGCGTCAGGGGGATCATGGCATCGACCAGGTCGCGCAGTCGGCGCGCTTCGGCATCGGCCGGATTGGCGAACAGCACGGCGTCGAGATAGGCGACCGACAGAGCGTGCCGTCCGGTCGCCGCCAGCGTCAGCGCCCGGTTGAAGGTCTGGCTGCGTCCGGCCTTGGCGAAGGCCGCATCGGCGGCGATGTAGGCATGGTCGCGGTACAGAGCGAGGCCCCGCGCTGCGTCGTCGTCGAGCAGCATCGCGGCTCCCGGCATGCCGGTCCAGAGCGCCAGGCGTCCCCATGCGGCGGGGCCGGCGAGGAGCACGCTGGCGAGACCAACTGCGACCAGGAGCGCGGCACGATTCACGTGCGCCTCCGGAACAGGCCGAGCATGGGGATGACGGCCAGTGCGGCGACGAAGGGACCGAGATCACGGAACTCCAGCGTGGCCAGCGCCGGGTCCTTCTGCAACGCCCCCCACCGCGAAAGGCGGCGCAGCACGGCTTCCGGTGAACGGGCGGAGGCGGAGGTGACGCCAAGTGTTTCGAGGACTGCGATATGGCTTTCTCCGCCCGTCGTACCCGCCAAGGTCAGGACGGAAAGGCGGATGCCGTCGCCATCGAGGCGCTCGGCTTCCGTGCGCGTGTCGTCGTCGACGCCGCCGCCATCGGAGATCAGCACGAGATCGGCGTCTTGAGTCCCGTGGAGCATCTGCCGTCCCAGGGCCAGTGCCGCGGCGGGGCGGCTGCCTCCGCTCGGCATGGTGTCGGGACCGAGCACGGCGATCTGGCTCTCCAGTGTCGCAGGATCGGCGGTGGGAGCCGCGACGTCATAGGCTTCACCCGAATAGAGGAGGAGGCCCACGGGCCGTCCGTCGGCGGCCGTCAGGATAGTGGCGGCGGCGGCCTGTGCGTCGGCAAGGGCGGGACTTTCGGCGACCGAGGGCGACATGTCGATGGCGATCAGGATCGCGCCTCGCCCGGCGAGCAGGGGGGCGTCGGCGCGCGGCATCGCAGGGCCACAGAGGCCGAGGCCGATCAGTCCCGCTGCGGCCAACGGGGTGAGGTCCCGGCGGCCGGCCGCGCCGTGCAGATGGCCCAGCGCCCGCATGGCGGCGAGCATGGCGGGCGGTATCACTCGTTCCCATCCGCCGGCGGCAGGGCCGCGCCACCATTGCCACAGCGCGATGACGGCGAGGAGCGGCACGGCCGCCAGCCACCAGGGACGCAGCAGGACGAAAGCACTCATACCCGTCTCCGTAGGGCGAGCAGTACGGCCAGCGCCAGGGCCGCGCCGCCCGGCCACATCCAGAGCGGGTGCCAGTAATGCAGCGGCGGGCGTTTCATCGGATTGGGCTCGAGCTGGTCGAGGCTCGCGGCCATGGCCTTGAGATCGTCCATGCTGCGCACCCGGAAGCTGACGCCGCCGCCGGCCTCGGCCATGGCATGCAGGGCCGCAGCATCGACCGCGTCGCGCGACTGCGGCTGGCTCTCCAGATCCTCCGGCCCGAGCGCGATCGTATGTACCCGGACCCCGTGGCTGGCGGCGAGCCGCGCCGCGTCGCTTGCCTGCACCTTTCCCGACGTGTCGACGCCGTCCGAGAGCAAGACGACGACCTTGCTCCTGGCGTCGCTCTGCAAGAGCCGTCGCGTGGCCAGGCCCAATCCGTCGGAAATCGCCGTGGAGCGACCCGAAATGCCGATCTGGGCGACGTCTATGGCGTGAGCGACCGCGTCCACGTCGAAGGTGGGTGGCTGCGCGACATAGGCCCGGTCGCCGAAGATCACCAGGCCGATCCGATCCCCCTTGCGGGCGGCGACGAAGCGGGCGGCGACGCTCTTGACGGCATCGAGCCTCGACAGAGGTTTGCCGTCGAGGACGAAATCCTCCCTGAGCATGCTGCCGGACAGGTCCAGCGCCAGCACGATCTCGCGTCCCGACGCGGTGACGACATCCTTCATCGCCGGGATCTGCGGGCCGGCAAGCGCCAGCACCAGCGCTGTCCAGACGGCGATCGTCAGGACGGTGCCCAGCCGATCGTCCTGCCCTTGGGCAGGAATGGCCGCGGAGAAGGCGCCGGGCGCGATGCTCAGCGAGGCGTTCGCCGGAGCGCCGACCGCTGGAAAGTACCGGACCAGCAAGGGCAGCGGTAGCAGCACAAGTGCAAGGGGAAAGGCGAAGCTCATCGGTGTACGCGCCTCGCTTTCAGGGCGATGCGCTCGACCGCGTCGGCGCCGAGTGCCGGAGCAGCACCATAGGCCGTGGCGCGCAGCTCGTGCGGCAGGTGCCCGAGAATGCGCGCGATGGCGAGCGATCGCTCCTCTGGTGCCAATCCTCGCGTGGCGCGGATGAGGGCGCGTCGCGATGGCCGGCGCTCGAGGAGAGGAGCCGCAAGCCACAACAATAGCGCAGCCAGCAGCAGCCCGGCGCCGAACAGCATCATGAAATCGGTAGCGTGAAGCTGCATCAGGGCAGGCGGCAGCCGTCCTTCCGGCAGCGCGGCGATCAGCTCAGCCTGCGTCATCAGCGATCACCTCGATGCTCACGTTCAGTGCGCGCATGCGCCGGGACAGCGGCGCGGGATCGAAAGGACGAAGCTGCGCGAACCGGCTGAACGCGCCGGCATGAATGGGCAAGGCCAGCGGAGGTGGGGTCGTGTCGATCGGATCGAGCGGGAGGACAAGGCGAACTCGTTGCCGTCGCGCAAGCCGGGCCAGGGAGGGTTCATCCGCGGACGCGATCCCCTCCGCGCCGGTGGCGATGAGCACTTCGGCGCCCGGCGGGGCCAGCTGTCTGGCGCGGGTGAGCACCTCGGCGAGGGAAGGGACGTCACCCCCCGCCGCCAGGGCCTGCTTGTGCCAGCTGGCCAGCATGTGGCTGATCCGGCTCATCTGCGGCACGCCGCCGCCGAGCGGGATGACGGCGACACCGGCAGCGTTGACGCTGATGGCTGCCAGCGACGCGCCACGTGCGACCGCCTGCCATCCCCGCCGGGCGAGCAGCCGCGCCGCACGGACGGAACGCAGTGCCGCCCCCGTGCCCCAGAGCATGGGCGGGCGGAAGTCGGCGATCAGCAGCAGCGTGTCGTCACGGTCCTCATGAAAGCTGCGGATATGCGGCGTTCCGGTGCGGGCGGTGGCGGCATGGTCGATCCGGCGGACATCGTCGCCCTCCGCGAAGGCGCGGATCTCCCGCAGGTCCATGCCCGCGCCGGCCGGCTTGGCGGGAAGGGCGCCGGGCCGGCGCGAGGCGGGACGAGGACGACCCGCCCCGAGGGTTCCTTCCCTCAGCGACAAAAGCTCCGCAGCCTGAAGATATATGCCCGGAGCGTCGAATGCCGCGCTCACCATGGCTCGACCTTGCGCAATATGTCCGCGACGAGGCTGCGCCCGGTGCGCTCCTCACCGATGGCGGTCCAGCTGGGGATCAACCGGTGCGCGAGCGCATCGGTCGCAAGTGCGATCACGTCCTCGGGCAGGACATAGTCGCGTCCCCTCAGCCAGGCGCGCGCCTGCGCGGCCACTGCCAGGGCAAGGGTGCCGCGCGGGGAGATGGGATGTTCGACCCATTCGGCGACGGCGCCGCCGGGGCGCGAAGCCATGACCAGCCGGACAATGAAGTCCTTGAGCGCGGGGGCGAGATGCACCCGCGCCACCTCGGCCTTGGCCTCGTGCAGCTTGTCGACGGACAGCGGGATCGCCACAAGGGCCGGCGGCGCGATCCGCTCGGCCGTCACCAGATCGAGAATCGCCCGTTCCTGCTCCGCCAGAGGAAAGCCGAGCGAGAGATGCAGCAGGAAGCGATCCATCTGCGCCTCGGGCAAGGGAAACGTGCCCTCGTGTTCGATCGGGTTCTGGGTGGCGACCACCATGAAGGGATCGGGCAGGGGGCGGGTCACGCCCGAAGTGGTCACCTGGCTCTCGGCCATGGCCTCCAGCAGCGCGGACTGGACCTTGGGCGGCGCCCTGTTGATCTCGTCCACCAGCACGAGCGCGTGGAAGAGCGGGCCGGGTATGAAGTCGAAGCCGCCGGTTTCCGGGCGGAACACCTGCGTTCCCGTGAGGTCCGACGGCAGCAGGTCCGGCGTGCACTGGATTCGCGCATGGCTGCCGGGGAGATAGGTGGCGAGGCGCTTGACGGCGCGGGTCTTGGCGATGCCCGGCGGCCCCTCGATCAGGACATGCCCGCCGGCGAGCAGGGCGATCAGCAGCCGCTCGACCATCTCCTCGTGTCCGATCAGGCCGGCGGCGACTTCGGCACCGACCCGTGTGATCGGATGGCTCATGTCGTTCATGCGGGAAGCCTCCCTACGCCCGCCGAGGATGCGCTCGGGCGCATGAGGTCGCCAGAGAGGCTTTCCCGGCTGACCCGGGAAGATCGCCCGGGTCAGCGCGGCAGCCGGGCGGTCGCGCGCATGCCGCCGTCGACCGGGGTCAGCGAGAAGCTGCCGCCCAGGGCGTCGACCCGCTCGCGGATGCCGAGCAGGCCATAGCCATCGCCGATCGGGCCGTCGTGGCGGGGTGAACCGTCATCCGTGGCGGTCAGCGTGATGTCGTCGCCGACCTCGATCCGCAGCGAGACGATCTTCGGCGCGCCATGCCGTATCGCGTTGGTCACGCATTCCTGGGCGATGCGGTAGAGGCTGAGCGCCAGCTCGTCCGGCACCGTGTCGATGTCGCCGGCAAGCTCCAGCCCGAAGCGCACCGCCGGCACACGGCTGCGCCAATCCGCCACCAACCGCTCCAGCGCCGGGCGCAGCCCGAGATCGTCAAGGTCCGGCGGGCGCAGCCGGGAGAGCTCGGCGCGCAGGCTGTCCATCATCTGGCCGGATATCTCGGCGATGCGCGCGCCGTCTTCGGCCGTGGATTCGCCGGACTGGGTGATGGCCGCGGCCAGGGCGCGGGTCGCCGTCAGGCACTGGCCGAACTCGTCGTGCAGCTCGCGCGCCAGTGCCCGTCGCTCGCTCTCCTGCACGGTGAACAGGCGCCGGGTGAGCTCGGTCCGCATCGCCTGCGCCTCCTGTAGCGTCGCGGCGGTGTCGTTGAGTGCGGAGCTCAGGAGGTCGAATTCCGCCACGTGCAGACGCGGCAGGCGGGTGGCGAAGTCGCCGCGCTGCAAGCGCTCGATGCCGCGCAGTATGGTGCGGAACGGCGCCAGCAGACGGACCACAAGAAGGCCGGTCAGGATGGCGCCGCCGATCGCCATTCCCACCGCGATGCGCATCAGGTCGCCGGTGCGGGCCCAGGCACGGGTAATGATGACGCCCGGATCGGCGATCGCGGTGACATAACCGTCGGAGACGTACCGCGTCCTCACGGGCACGGCGATCGGTTCGGGCACCAGACCGACGTGCCGCGCCAGCCACACGAACCATTCCGGAGGCTCGGCCGCCGCCAGATAGGGACCGCAGCGCCGTTGTATCGGCTGGTCCCGAGGTCCGAGCTCGACGCAGATTCCCGGCGCGATCAGGCTCCAGGCCGGAAATTGCTGCCAATCGCGAAACACAGGCATCGGTGCCACGCCGCCGAAGGCCAGGCCCTCGAAACTCGGCCGAGCGGCGATGGCATCGGAGACGAGCGTGGCGGTGGCCTGCGCATCCCGGCGGGCGGCGTTCGCCGTATCCCAGAGCACCCAGCCGGCGGCCGTCAGCACTGTCAGGAGCCCGGCCACCAACACCCGCAGTACCAGCTGGGGCAGCAGCCCGCGCATCATATTGCCTGGACGAGGCCGGCGCGCTGCGCCTTGAGCATGAGGTCGGCATCGCCGGAGGCGCCGAGCTTGGCGCGGATCTGCGACAGGTTGTTCTGCACCGTCTTGGAGGAGAGGCCGAGGCTGTGGGCGATGGCGCGCCCGTTCATGCCGCGCACCAGCAGGAGAAGGATGTCGCGCTCGCGTGGCGTCAGCCCGGCGAAATCGTCGTTCTCGATGGATGTGCGGGCGAATTCCTGGGCCATGTCCGCCGAGAGTACGCGCCGCCCGGACATCACGGTCGTGATGGCTCGGACGAGTTCGTCCGGCGGGCTGCTCTTGGAAACGAAGCCCCGCGCCCCTGCAGCCAGGGCTTTCTGGGCGAAGATCGCTCCCTGGTGCATCGACACGACGATGATGTGGGCCTGGGGATCACGCATGAGCATGGCCTCGACCGCAGCGAAGCCGCCACCGCCGGGCATGGAGAGGTCCATCAGCACGATGTCGGGTCTGTGCTCGGCGAAGGCCATTAGCGCCGCATCGCCGTTGTCGGCCTCGGCCACGACTGAAAAGCCGGGCTGGCGCCCCAGCAGCCGCCGGTAGCCCTCGCGCACGATCGGATGATCGTCGACCAGAAGGATGCGGATCAGATCCATGGCGCGAGGATATCCCGGGCCGCCTTCGGCACAAATGGCGATTTGGCTCAGCCCATGCAGCGCCAGTGCCGTCCCATACGCTATCCCGCTCGCATATCTTCGCGACGCGGCGTCAGTGCCTCAGCGGTGGCATCAGCTCTCCGCTTTCGCTTTGGCGCCCAAATGCGCCACGCCGGCCACTTCTCGACACGGAAGCGGCTCGGACGTGCTCCACGCCACATTCGTTCGGGGAAAGGCGAGCGCCGTGTCGGCCACCGTCTGAGGCCGGACCGGTTCCCTTGCAATCGCCGAGGCGACCGTGACGGCATTGTAGGCGCACATGGCCTTCGAGATG
Organism: Ancylobacter sp. GW821-FHT10E12; assembly: GCF_058809335.1. Taxonomy (NCBI): domain Bacteria; kingdom Pseudomonadati; phylum Pseudomonadota; class Alphaproteobacteria; order Hyphomicrobiales; family Xanthobacteraceae; genus Ancylobacter; species Ancylobacter sp. GW821-FHT10E12. The sequence goes on from NZ_JBXASN010000008.1 coordinate 264,864, forward strand.
AAACTCATGCCCCCGAGCAGCAGGCCAAGCGCCAGACAAGCCACGAAAGGAGAACCGAGATCCGTGGCAGCTACGCCGTGGGCCTTGGCGCGGGGCGGCTGCAAGTGACGGTCGACGACAGGGCTTGTATGAATCACGAAAATATCTCGCTATTGGTTCGGCGTGCTGCGCTTGACTATAGGGCACCCTCCGTCCTGCAATTAGCGGCTAAAATCCGCATGGACTTATATCTCCAGCGCATAAATCTCGCGCGAAATCCCCAGCCTGGTGACGGCGGGATGCTGATCCACGGTTGCCAAGCCCCGTGGGCTTCCCGCTGAACCAGAGCGGCTACGACGACCTGATGCAGGCGCTGGATGCGGGCGCTGGATGTGGGGCGCTGGATGTGGGGCGCTGGATGCGGGGCGCTGGTCTTGGCGCGACATTCGCACACGCCAATCTAGCGGATGTAGCCCTCCGGCTTGTTCTTGGCGAACTTCGGCTCCTGTTCACCACGTATGTAGCCGCGCGGGTTGTCGGTCGCGCCGGGTTTATGCCCGACCTCCGAACCGTGCTTGGCGATTTTATTGTCTTTGACGATCCGGGTATCCGAGGCTTTAGCCACTTCGCGTCTCCCTAAGCGGGTTGCTCCGCAACGGTAAACAGAACGGCGAAGCGGTTGTTCCTTTTTATTTTCAATGCGCTTGCTTACCGATTGGGATTGGCGAGCGGGTATGGTTGGCAAGCAGCCAAGGCCCCGCGAGAACATGGCATCCGATAGGCTAGATGGCCTGCTTCAGCGGCCGCCGCTGGCGAACCATCCGGCAACGCAGTAGTGCGGCGGCCTTGTTCACTCAGCCGCGGCGGCGCGATCCGTTGGAGCCGGCGCGCAGCCACTCGGCTAGCACGAACAGGGTGATGCCAATCATCACCACGAACAGAGAAGCGGCCGCAAGCGTCGGCTCTACCTGCAGGAGGACGCTGTCCCACATCTGTTTGGGGAGGGTGCTTTTCAGTCCGCCACCGATGAATAGCGCGACGGTAAGCTCTTCGAACGACACGAGGAACGCGAAGATGGCGCCGGCGACGATACCTCCGCGCATCAGCGGCAGCGTCACCCACCAGATCCGGCGCAGCCAGCCGGCGCCGAGCGTTTCGGCGGCCTGCTCGAGCCGCCAGTCAAAACCGCTGAGGCTCGCGCTCACGATGACGAACGCGACCGGCAGCGCCATGATCGTATGTCCGATCACGATGCCCGTATCGCTGCCAATGAGCGCGAGCGAGGAAAAGACATAGAAAATGGCGACGGCAATGACGATCGGCGGCAGGATCATCGGGACGAGAAACATCAGGTAGATCATCGGGGCGAAGCGGCTGCCGCTGCGGGCAAGGCCGTAGGCGGCGAGGGTGGCGAGCGTCACGGAGCAGGCGGCCACCGCCATGCCTATGGCCAGGGACCGCAACGTCGCCGAGATCCACACGGGCGATGCGAGATAGGCCTCGAACCAGCGGAGGCTGAAGCCTTGCGGAGGCAGGGTCAGGAAGGTCGACGAGGTGAACGCCATCGGGATGACAAGCAGGATCGGCAGCAGCAGGAGGACGATCATCATCCATCCATAGGCCGGCAGGAGCCAGCCGAAGCGATGGCCGCCAAGTCGGCGAGCCATGGCGTCCGACAGGCCCCCGAAGAAGGCAGCGAGCCCGCCCATCACGGCGAGTCCGAGCCGGCGCGTCCAGCGATCGGCGTGGCCGCCGGGCCGCATTGTGCCGGACATTGTCGACAGGCCGAAGGCACGGTCGTAGAGGACGCACACCGCAATGGTCGCAGCGACCAGCATGACGGAGAGCGCCGCCGCGAGCTGCAGATTCTGGAACTGCCGGATCTGCTGGATGATTGACTGGCCGATCATCGTCTCCCGTGGTCCGCCGAGCAGTGCCGGGGTGATGAAGAAGCCGAGCGAGCCGACGAAAACCAGCAGTCCGGCCGCGGCGATGCCCGGCATCGCCAGCTGGAGGAAGACCAGCCAGGTCGCCTGCACCCGGCTCGCGCCCAGCGTCTCGGCGGCACGGATCAGTCGCCGGTCGATGCTCGACATCACCGGCAGCATCGCGACAACTGCAAGGGGCAGCATGGTGTGCGTCATGCCGAACAAGACGGCGCCGCGCCCGAAAAGCATGTCGAGCTGTCCAAGGCCGAGCCACTCGGCGACGTTCGAAAGAGGCCCGGTCCGCCCGAGCAGCACCAGCCAGACGAAGTTCTTGACCAACGAGCTCGTCCAGTAGGCCATCAGGATCAGCATGGCGACGAGGCGTTGCCGGCGCGGCTGCAGGCCGACCAGCCAGCAGGCGAGAGGGCAGCCGAGAAGCAGGCACAGCACCGTCGTCTGCAAAGCGACCGCGAAGGTCGTACCCATGACGCGCAGGTAAACGCCGGAGGTGAATGCGCGTTGGTAGGAGGCGAGACTGAACCCGCCCGCGCGGTCGAGAACGCTCTGGAACAGGAGCTGGCCCGCGGGCAGCAGCAGGAACAACGCCAGGAACATAAGACCCGGCAGGGCGAGCCAGACAAGCGGGAGACGCAGTCGCCGCCGTTCCGGCCGGCCGATGTCCGCATCGACCGCCTGCGTCATGTTCTCAGGTCTCCGGCTGCCGCAGCTCGCGCACGAAGCCCGTTCATGCCGCGTGACCGTGCGGCGGGCGCGTGAGGCCGAGATGCTCGCGCAGCGTCGTGCCGGCATATTCGCTGCGCAGACGTCCTCGGCGCTGCAACTCCGGCACCACCTTCTCGACGAAATCCCGCAGGCCGCCGGGTATGGTGTGGAACACCAGCATGAAGCCGTCGCAGGCGCCGGCGTCCACCCACTCCTCCATGTGGTCGGCCACCTCCTGGGCGGTGCCGCGTATGGTGTGGTTGCCGCGCTCGTAGCGCGTATAGATCTCCCGCAGGGTGTAGCCCTTGCGGATCATGTCGGCGATGTTCTCGAAATAGGTCTGATGGAAATTCGAGCTCTTCGGGATGCGGTCGAGCGGCACCGGCTCGTCGAGCGGCAAGTCGCTCAGATCGGTCTCGATGTCGGTGTTGAGGCGCATGATGCCGACATCCGGGTGGATCATCGACTGCAGCCGCTGGTACTCCGCCTCCGCCTGAGCCGTGGTGTCGCCGGCAACGACGGAGAGACCGGTCAGCAGCTTCAACTCGTCCGGGCCGCGACCGAATTTGCCCATCCGGCCCTTGAGGTCGTCGTGGAAGTCCTTGGCCTGCTCAAGCGTCGGGTCCGAACCGAACACCACTTCCGCGGTCTCGGCCGCGAACTCCTTGCCGGTGCTGGAGGCGCCGGCCTGGATGATCACCGGCCGCCCCTGCGGTGGACGGGCGATGTTGAGCCCGCCATTCACCCGGAAATACTTGCCGTCATGCGCCACGGGGTGGAACTTGTCCGCGTCGAAATACAGCATCTCGCCGATGTCGTTGACGAAGGCGTCGTCCTCCCAGGTGTCCCAGAGCGCCTTTACGACATCGAGATATTCCTGGGCGCGCACGTAGCGCTCGTCATGCGGGGGGAGCTTGTCGAGCCCGAAATTGCGGGCGGCGTAGTCATTCGCCGAGGTGACGACGTTCCAGGCGGCGCGACCGCCGCTGATGTGATCGAGCGAGGCGAACATCCGCGCGACATTGTAGGGCTCGGTGAAGCTGGTGGATGCCGTGCCGCCGAGGCCGATATGCGTGGTCGAAGCCGAGACCGCCGACAGCAGCGTCAGCGGCTCCAGCACATTGGTGTACATCGGATAGCGGCGCCAGGCGTGAAGGTTGCCGGTGCGCGTCGCCGGGGTGTCGGCGACGAAGAACAGATCGAACATGCCGCGCTCGGCAAGCTGCGCCATCTCGATGTAGAATCCCACGTCGGTCGCCCGGTCCTTATCGGATCCGGTGTTCATCCAGGCAGCCGGGTGTGCACCCGTTCCCTGGACAAGAACGGCGAGGGCGATCTGCTTCTTGGACATTATCCGATCCCGAACCTTCTCGAAGGCCCGTTCCGGAGCCTTGTGGTCATCGAAAGCCTCGGCGCGTGCGTTGCCGCGCGAGCCGAGTCACTGTCTGTGCGGCGCCGACCGCCGAGGCGCCGGCGGCCGGCGGCGGGGCGGGAGCCTAGCTCAGCAGCCACTCCTCGAACTTCTCGGTGATCTCGGCATTCGCCTTCGCCCAATAGGCGGAATCGAGCTCGGTCAGGCCCTTGATGTTCTGCGGCGCGGTCGGCAGCTTGGCGGCCAGGTCCGGGCTCAGCATTTCGAGGGTCTTCTTGTTCGAAGGCCCGACCTTGGTCATCTCGACATAGGTTTTCTGCGGCTCGGCCTTCATGCAGAACTTCACGAATTTGCGCGCGAGGTCCGCCCTCGGCGTGCCGGCGGCGATCGACCAGCCGTCCGAAGACCACACACCATTCCACAGCATCTTGACCGGCGCGCCTGATTCGATCGCCGCATTGGCGCGGGCATTCCAGGTGTCGGAGATGTCGATCTCACCGCTCTGCAGGAGCTGGGTGTTCTGCGCGCCGCTCGTCCACCAGACGATGTGATCCTTGATGGTGTCGAGCTTGCGGAAGGCGCGCGCGTAGTCGATCGGATAGAGCTTGTCGGCCGGCACGCCGTCGCCGAGCAGCACCATTTCGAGCGTGCCCTGCACGTTGCGGTACAGGCCGCGCTTGCCCGGAAACTTCTCAAGGTCGAAGAAGTCGCCCCAGCTTGCCGGCGTTGCTCCACCGAAGCGGTCGGTGCGGTAGGCCATCACCACGGCGAAGATGTGGAAGATCATCAGGTTGTCGGTCACCATCCCCGGCAGAAGCTCGGACGCCTCCTCGGGCGTGATCTGAAGCGACTCGAGGTAATTCTTGTCCTGCGTCAGGCGGAAGACGTAGTCGGGCGTGACCATGCATCCGTCCCACAAGTGATTGCCCGACTCGATCATCAGCTTCCACTGCGTCACCGGATCGGCGTCGTGTGCGACGTTGACGACGCGAATGCCCGTCTCCTTCTCGAACGGATCATAGAACGCCTTGCGGCAGGCGACCCCGAGATTGCCGCCATTGTCGGAGAAGGTGATCTGGTCGGCACCGAACGCGCGGTCGAAGGTCCAGATCCCCGGCACTGCGAGACCCGCCGCGGCCGCGGTTTTGAGCACGCTGCGCCGGGTAAGTGAATGCCTGAAGATTCCCATAGCCAACCTTTCCTTCTCTCGCCGTTCCCACTGTTCCGACTGATCTACCCGGCGATGAACACAGCCTTTTCCGGCGGCCATCGGAAACCGGTCTCGGAGCCGACCGCCGGCACGCGGCGATCGCCGCCCACGCGCGCGATGATGGTCTCGCCCGAGGCGGTGCGGATGACGATCCGCGTCTCATGGCCGGCATAGACGACCTCCGCGACGCGACCGAACCCGAAACCGGCGTCTGTCGCGGTCAATTCCACATGCTCCGGCCGCAGCACCAGCGCGCCAACTGTGCCGGTCGCGGGCGAAGGTTTGCATGATGCAAGCGTCAGCTGCCCGATCGCGGTCTGCAGCCGGCCCTGCGCATCGACCGAACCCCGCAGGATGCTGGATATGCCGATGAAGTCGGCCGCGAACAGGCTGGCGGGCCGGTCATAGATCTCCGCCGGAGTGCCAAGCTGCACGATCCGCGCATGATCCATCAGACAGATCCGGTCGGAGAGCGCCAGCGCCTCCTCCTGATCATGGGTAACGAACATGATTGTTGCGCCGGTCTCGCGGTGCAGGCGCTTGATCTCCATCTGCATCGTCTCGCGCAGACGACGGTCGAGCGCACTCAGCGGCTCGTCCATGAGGATGAGCGCCGGCTCGTAGACAAGGCAGCGGGCGAGGGCGACACGCTGCTGCTGTCCTCCCGAAAGCTCCTGCGGAAAGCGCGCGCCGAGTGGACCGAGTTCGACCATTTCCAGGACGGCCGAGACTTTGCGCTCGATATCGGACGCCGGCCGGCGACGCATCACCAGCGGAAAGGCAATGTTTTCGCGAACGGTCAGATGTGGAAACAGTGCGTAGCTCTGGAAGACCACGCCGATGCCGCGGTGGCTCGCGGGCGTCGCGGTCACATCGTGGCCGTCGATCAGGAGCCGCCCTTCGCTGGGCTCGACGAGCCCGCTCACAATCTGCAGCAGCGTGGTCTTCCCCGATCCGGACGGGCCGAGCACCGTCAGGAACTCGCCGCTGCGCATGGAAAGCTCGATGCCACGCAGGGCGAAGACGGCGCCGTAGCGCTTGCTCAGCGCGCGGATCTCGAGCTTCGGCGGCGCGCTTGCCTCCTCCAGCGACAGAATGGCCGCGTCCTCGACACGGTACGGCTCATAAGATGCTGGCATGACCTTGCCGAGCAACCGGCTCATTCGCCGAAGAGCCCAAGCCAGAACGCATGCACAGGGCGGAGACAAGAAGTCGGCCGCCCGACATTGGGGAGTGCGAGCCGACGATGCGAACTCAACGGGAAAGCAGACAAGCGCTCCAAAGGCAGGCTCTCCGGACGCCTATGAGGGCTGTCGGTGGCGGGGGCTTCGCACGTGCTTTAAGCATGTGTAGTTTTTGTGCATCGATCAAATAACAAAATCCGGGCCTTCGCAGAGCGTGGAGCTATGCAGCGTTGGAGGGGCCTCCAAGCGGCGGTGTGGCGGCAGGCCAGACACGCTGGCTGTTCAGGCGCTACGTGCGTGGTTCAGCAGCGCGCGCGAGTTCATCGGGGCAATGCGCGAGTGGCAGACGCTGGGCACGAGGAGCCTTCTTCCGGACCTCAGCGAGCGAAACCGTCGAAACGGCCCCCAAGCTCATCTCCCGTTGTTTCCCGCCGCGCTTGTAGCTTGCGCCGCCATCGTGCCCGACGTCGAATGAAGCTGCCTGATACTTTTGGGGAAGCAGATTTTGGCGGAGAGGGTGTCCGTCATAAATTTTATCTAATGAACTGAAATAAAATGGGAAAAGTCCTAACAAATATCGTTGGCCCTAGTTTCGGCCCTAGAGGTGCTCGAGCGTGTTGCTCGGGGGAGGGGGCCGATGCGGTGGCCTAAGCCACCACGCGCACGACATATCACGCTGCCTCCCAGACCCGGTTCAGGATCTGCGCAGCCAACGCGGCCTTGTCCTGCGGCAGGAAGCGCCCGTAATGCTTCGCCACAATCTCGGGCGTGTCCTGGATAGCGTAGCTCGCCTGCTCGTAGGGCGGTGAGGTATCCTTCATGTGGGCATGTAGGGCCGAAAGGCGGTCTTGTCGGTTCCGCAGTCAGGGCACTGCCACTTGGCGGGAATCGCCAGAAAGGGAGTTCCAGGCTCGATGCCATCGGGACCGTGGCCCTTGCTCTCGTCGAAGATGAAATAGCAGCCGCGGCAGATGAAGCGGTGCGGCATAGCCGCCATCGTGGCGGCGGAGGCTGCAATGGCCGTCCCCTGTGCCTTCGACGACGGCACCGCGAAGGGATCGCCGACCACGACTTTCCCGGCCTTCTGCGTCACGAGATAGACGCCGAGATCCTTGTGGCCGAACGAGGCCCTGAGAGAGCCCGGTATATCGAGATCGCGCTGGCCGGTCGCGGGGTTCACATTGGTCGCCCCGCAGCGGCCATTGCGCCGGTCGACCCGGAACACGGCGTCGCCCAGCCGGATGTCGCTGCCGATCCACTCGAATTCCTGCCACGGCTTGAGCCCGTCGACGTAAAAATTGGCGCGGAACCGCAAGGGATCGATCGAGCAGCCCCATTTTTCCTCAAGGCTGCGCACCGTCGCCAGATTGATGAGCGAGAGCACGTTGTCCGGCTTGTCCATGAAATGGCCGGTGCGGCTGCGCACCAATGTCGGCGGCTCCGTCAGCGAAGGCATCAGACGGTGGACCAGGGCTTCCAGCTCCTCGCGACCGCTCACTGTGTCGAGCTTGGCGCACAGCACCTGGTCGGAGCCGGCCCACGCCTGCAGCAGCAGCGTTTCCGGATCGAGATGCGTGCGCACCTGCGCCAATGCCTCGTCCAGCATTAGCATGACGAACAGGCCCTTCTTCGCCCATTGCGGATCGTAAGGGTCGACCGGCACGCCCGGCCGGGCGAGCGCAAACACCCGGTCGACCGGGAACGGCTTACCCGGCTCCAGTTCGATGCCGGTGACGGACTGTCCGCTCAAACCCTTGATCGGATAACGGTAAATGCCTCGAACCCGTTGCACCGGCACCTCCAGAAGCTTCTCGGGGCCCGAGACTGCCGGACGGGGTGGGGCGGCGCGTAGGGCCGGTCGCTGACGATTGCGCGGAGCCGGTTCGCTGCGACGGACGCGCACCAGCGGCTCATGGACCAGCAACTCGTTGAGGAAGGCCGGACGGGCGTCGAGCGTGTCGTCGACCACGTCGGAGAGCCGCGCAATGCCCTGCTCGATCTGCCGCGGCGACAGCGCGGCATAGCCGAGCACGATGCCGCGCCTGGAAAGCGTGGTGCCCAGCCCATCAAACGCCCCGCCCGATGCCAGCGAATAGACGCCGACCCGCGCCTTGCGCGCCATCACCTCCAGCGTTGCCGCCGCCGGCACGCCGGACGGAAGCTGCCAGCACACATGCAGCCCGCACGCTTCGCCGCTCACCTCGACGTCGCCGAAATGCCGGCGGAGCGCGGCGAGCGTGACATCGCGGCTCTCGCGGTAGCGCGCACGTACCCGCAGCAGATGCGCGACGAAGCCGCCGGAGCGGATGAACTCGGCCAGCACCGTCTGTTCCAGCCAGCTGCTGCCATTGTTCAGCAGCGTCTTCACCGCGATCGTGGCATCGACCAATGCCGGGGGCACCACCATGTAGCCGAGCCGCAGCCCGGCGCCGAGTGACTTCGAAAAAGTGCCGAAATAGATCGTGCAGTCCGGCGCGAGCGCGGCGATCGGCGGCAGCGGCGAGCCCTCATACTGGAAGTCGCTGTCGTAATCGTCCTCGACGATGTAGGCGCCGTTGCGCCTTGCCCAGCCGATGAGGGCGTGACGGCGCTCAAGCGAGAGCGTTGCCCCGGTAGGGTATTGGTGCGAAGGCGTGACATAGGTCAGGGCGACAGGGCCTGCCGGCAGTTGCTCCACCATCATGCCGTCTTCGTCGACCGGCACGGGCTTGATGGTCGCGCCGGTGGCCTCGAAAGCGAAGCTGGCCCCCTGGTAGCTGGGATTCTCCAGCACCGCCGTGCGGTCAGGCCCAAGGAACAGCCGCGCCGCGATGCTGAGGCCCTCCTGAATACCGTTGACGATGACCACCCGTCCGGGGTCGGGCGCGATGCCGCGCCAAGCTGAGAGATGGCTGGCGATCGCCGAGCGCAAGACAAGCAGGCCGGCCGGGTCGGAATACTGGACGAGGCCGGGCGCCGCCCCGCGCGACAAGGAGGACTGGATCAGCCGGCGCCACGTCTTGATCGGGAACAGCGTGTGGTCGGGCCGGCCGGGATAGAAGTCGAAGGAGAGCCGCCCGGCACCATCATTGACGAGCCGCTGCACCCGAAGCGGCATAGCCGGCATCGGCATGGTGGCTAGGTTGTCCGGTAATTCCTGCGCGGGCGGCGCCGGAACCTCGGCGCGCCTCAGCGGCCGGCGGGCGAAGATGCCGGAGGCGGGCCGGGTTTCGGTGACGCCCTCGTCCTCCAGCATCTCATAGGCCCGCACGATGGTGTTGCGCGCGACGTTCAGCTGTTCGCACAGCCGTCGCGAGGACGGCAGGCGCGTGCCGGCGGCGATGCGGCCGGTCTCGATGCCTTCGCGGATCTGTCCGGCGATCTGGTGGGCGAGGTTCTCGGGCCGCGAGCGGTCAAGAAGGATCGATATCTGCGCCGCATAGCTGCGCGCGCCGACATCGTCATTGGCGCGCGTCGTATCCCTCGAAACCATGCCTCACCTGCGCTCCCTCAGTCTATGGGACCAGTCCCCCGCCCATTGGTCCAGTCCTGTCCGGACTGGCACCCGCACATTCGCATCCACTGGACCCATGGGCCGGGCAACCGCCCTACGAGCGCTTGCTCACGCGCCATTCTGCAACTGGCAAGTGGGGAGGATGTCTAATCGCTGAGCATTACTGCCAAAGGGACGGCGCATTGGCATCGCGATTCTGGACGCCCTTAAAAATCACCGGGCGGACCTCGTAAGAAAAACGCGCAAGCCGCACGTTCTCATTCAGGACCGAGAGGGGCACCTGCCTGACGCAGGCAGCCAAAGTCGGCTCGGTTGGTCCCCTTATTCAGGAGCAATACATGACAGTCACACGCCGCATGTTGGGCAAAGCCATGGCCGCGCTCGCCATGACTACTGCTCTTGCCGCCTCCCTGGCCCGCCCCGCGTTCGCCGAAGAAACCATCAAGATCGGCGTCCTGCATTCGCTGTCCGGAACGATGGCGATCTCGGAGACCATCCTGAAGGACATGATCCTGTGGCAGGTGCAGGAACTCAACGCCAAGGGTGGCCTGCTGGGCAAGAAGATTGAGCCGGTGGTCGTCGACCCCGCGTCGAACTGGCCGCTCTTCGCGGAAAAAGCACGCGAGCTGATGTCCCGCGACAAGGTCGTCGCGGTCTTCGGCTGCTGGACCTCGGTGTCCCGCAAATCGGTGCTGCCGGTGTTCGAGGAGTTGAACGGCCTGCTGTTCTACCCGCTCGAATATGAAGGCGAGGAGCAGTCCAAGAACATCTTCTACGGCTCGTCGGTGCCGGACAACAAGGCGATCCCGGCGGTCGAATATCTGATGAGCAAGGAAGGCGGCGGCGTGAAGCGGTTCGTGCTGGAAGGCACCGACTACGTCTATCCGCGCACCTCCAACAAGATCATCCGCGCCTTCCTCAAGTCGAAGGGCGTGGCGGATGAGGACATTCGCGAGAACTACACCCCGTTCGGCTTCTCCGACTGGCAGACCGAGGTCACGGCGATAAAGACGTTCGGCTCGGCCGGCAAGCCGACCGCGGTAATCTCGACCGTCAATGGCGACGCCAATGTGCCATTCTACAAGGAACTGGCCGCCCAGGGCGTGAAGGCGACGGACATTCCCGTCATGGCGTTCTCGGTCGGCGAGGAGGAACTCAAGGGCCTCGACACCTCCCAGCTCGTCGGCCATCTCGCGGCGTGGAGCTATTTCCAGTCGGTGGATGCGCCGCAGAACAAGGACTTCATCGCCAGATGGCGGGCCTACATGAAGAACCCCAAGCAGGTGACGAACGATCCGGTCGAGTCGGCCTATATCCTGTTCAATCTGTGGGCGCAGGCGGTGAAGAAGGCCGGCACGACTGACCCGGAAGCGGTATCGAAGGCGATGGTCGGCGAGAGCATCGTCTCGCCGGGCGGCAACACGGTGACGATGAACGCCAACCATCACGTGACGAAGCCGGTGCTCATCGGCGAGGTCAACGCGAAGGGCCAGTTCGACATCGTCTTCAAGAGCGCCCCGATCACGCCGAAGCCGTGGAGCCCATATCTGCCGGAGAACGCCAACCGGCTGTGAGGGCAGATCTCCGCGATGTAGCGGAGAGCAGTGGCCGCGGACGTCCCAGACCCCCGGGCGTCCGCGGCTACGGTGCGACACCATTGTGAGACGAGGATAGTTCGGGTGCCCAAGATTACTTTTCTCCTGGCGGAAGGAGCGTGCCAGACGATTGACGCGCCGGCCGGCGCCAGCCTGATGCGAGCCGCCGTCACCCATGGCGTTGACGGCATTGAAGGTGAATGCGGCGGCTCGCTCGCCTGCGGAACTTGCCACGTTTATGTCGAGCAGGGCCTTGACGGCTTCCCGCCGCCCGCATCAGCGGAGGACGAGATGCTCGGCGCGCTCATCGGCGAGCGCCGCCCGAACAGCCGCCTCAGCTGCCAATTGACTATAAAGACCGAGAATGACAGCGTCGTCTTGAGCGTTCCGATCGTGCAGGGTTAGACTATCGAGCCTCGAGAGAAGGTCGCTTTCGCGCCGATATCGTTGAAAAAGTCGGCGTTGCTTAGGTTGTGGCGTCCTGATTCAGTCGTCCTTGTGAATGGAGGGCGGTGCGATGATGGGCGGGCGTCAGATGGCGCAAGAAGCGCTGTTCTACGAGTTCAGCCTCGAGCGCCACGTCCCAGCCGATCATCGGGTGAGAGCCATCGATCGGTTCGTCGATCTTTCGGATATCCGCGCGCATCTGCGTCCGTTCTACAGCGAGATGGGTCGGCCTTCGATCTATCCCGAGCTGATCATCCGGATGCTACTCATCGGCTACTGCTTCGGCATCCGCTCCAAACGGCGCCTGTGCGAGGAAGTCCACCTGAACCTTGCTTATCGCTGGTTCTGTCGCCTCGGGCTCGATGGCCGCTTGCCGGACCACTCGACCTTCTCCAAGAACCGTCACGGTCGTTTCCGCGACAGCGATTTGCTCCGGCATCTGTTCGAGACCGTGCCGCAGCGTTGTATCGCGGAGGGCTTGGTTGGAGGAGAGGGCTTCGCTGTCGATGCCAGCCTGATCAAGGCCGATGCCAGCCGCCAGAAGGGCGTTGAGGGCAAAGCGGCTTTCGGCGCGGCCACCGAAGTCACGCCCAAATTCCTCTCGCCGGCAGATCCCGCTGACCGCTGGACCGGCGCACATGGTGGCCAAGCCTTCTTTGCCTATTCCACCAACTATCTGATCGACGTGGAGAACGCGATCATCGTCGACGTAGAGGCGACGACGGCGATCCGCCAGGCCGAAGTCCTGGCAGCGAAACGCATGATCGAACGTTCGATGGACCGCTTCGACCTTTACCCGGCACGGCTGATGGGCGACAGCGCCTATGGCTCGGCGGAGATACTCGCCTGGCTGGTCTACGAGCATGGCATCGAGCCGCAAGTCCCGGTGTTCGACAAGTCGGGACGTCGCGACGGCACCTTCAGCCGAGCCGACTTCACCTATGACCGCGAGGCGGATGCCTATGTCTGTCCCGCCGGCAAGCTCTTGCGGCAGCGCCAGAAGCTCTACCGCACACCCAAGCCCCTGGTCGATGAGGATGGCATGATGCGCTATCGTTCCAGCAAGCTGGATTGCGATGCCTGTACCCTGAAGCCCCGCTGCTGCCCGACCACACCCGCCCGGAAAATACCCCGCTCGATCCACGAGGGCGCCCGAGACATGGCGCGGGCCATCGCCGGCACGGACGCCTATGTCACGTCACGGCGGCAGCGGAAGAAGGTCGAGATGTTGTTCGCGCATCTCAAGCGCATCCTGAAGCTCGACCGCCTGCGCCTGCGAGGCCCGAACGGAGCTCGGGATGAGTTCCACCTCGCCGCAACCGCCCAGAACCTCCGGAAGCTCGCCAAGCTCCTCCCGGGCGGACCACAGACCAGCACGGCATGACCGGAGAAGACGTCCGCTGGCGAAGTCCGGCTTCGTGCCAGCACGCCTCACAGGCCGACTTGTTCAACGGAATCGGTCAAAACCGACTGTAAGGCGCTGGCCCGCCGCGGTGTTCCAGAGGGCAGCGGCATGCCGATCGGCAGCCGGCCGGGCCGATGACCAATCAACGCTGCGTATCGATCGTCTGCTTGCTCTCTCGCAGTTGTTCCAGCGTCTTATCCTTGCAGCTTCCCGCCTGGTCGCCGCCAACCCTCTGTGCGGTACCATCAACCGTAATGGTTCCAGCCGCACGACCCGGCGAGATGTAGAGAGCGACGCCATTCGCGTCGACTCTCGCCAGATAGAAGACGTGCTGGATCTTCTTCATCTCGCAGCGGACGGCGATCGGAAAAACGGCAAACGGGTCGGCGCCGTCTTCCTGAGCGAGCGCCAATTGCGGCGAAAGGAACAGCGCCGCAAGCGCCGAAATAGAAACGCGCCGTAGTACTTGGCTGATCTCAGACACGGCTATCCCCCCGCATTTGTTTGAAGGTAGCTTGGCATGGTTGTCGCACCCGTCAAGCGTGTCGATCTGGTGAGGTTACCCCTTCAATATCGCCCGATTTTCTGCCGCCACGTCGCCGATGTCGAGGAACTGGATGCCCCCAGACTAACCGTACCGCTCCGCAGCGTCACATCAGGTTCGTTGCCATTCTGATCGATGAGGAGGCTTCCGGCAGGCTGCTCGGTCTTGGCTGTTGGCGTTGAACGCGCCCGCCACCTCTGTCGCCTCCAGACGCTTCGACGGCCGCGCGAACGATCAATCCACACGGCCGCCGAGCGGACTAAGCTTCCGCCAGTGACAAGCGCCGAACGGCGGGCAGCATAGCTTGGGCGCAGGCCGCATAAGTGCGCCGACCGATCTCCAGTTCTGCGTCGTCCCGCAGCGAACTGTATGCTGCCCACGGGATGACATCGGTGCATTTCCAGGCCAGTCCGCACGCCCTGGAAATGGGGATCTGGCGCGGCTTGCGCTGCTGTGGCGGCTAATCGTGCGCCCGCCGGCGTTACGCGGCAGTCGCGCCGAGGAGCCAGCGGAGTGGGGGGCACGAGGTCCATGTCCTGGACATCGTGTATCGGCGATGGGCCCTTTGCCTACGATCTCCGAACAACGGCTCGACGGTGAACCCGGTTACGCCACACCGGTCACAGTCATCCCGCCGCCGGTAATCGCATATTGGCTGTCGAGGGACGTGACAACCAAGCCACCGCCGGTTCGCGCCTGCTGTTGGAAAGCCGGGCGCTCTGTATGGCCCGTGGGCAGAGCGGTTGTAGCGATTATGCCGGCGAGCGCTATGCCGATAGCGCCGCCAACGAAGGGAAGCGACACGGAATAAAGCTTCCGCACCGTCTGGCGAGAGCTGCGGAATTCCTTCACGAGGTCAGGGTGGACGTTTTTCATATAGGTTTTCATGGCTGGTGTTACCGCAATCGGAAAGGTATCCGTGAAGAGAGGAAAGACATAATCGTACAATTCGTGGGAGCGCGGCAGCGGACTGTTGTCCGGCATTACCGTTGCGGCGACCCGTTCGTAGATGTCCAAAAGCCGTGAGCCGAACCACCGCATCTCGTCCACGTAGTTAGCCGCGCCGTCAACGGAGAGATAGCTGGCGATTGAGAGCGCCTGACGCGCATCGGCTTCCGACCAAGGAAAAAGTTCGCATAGCCGGCGCGCGGTGACGAAGTAGTCTGTTTCGACGACGATCTTTCGCACCCGGTCGACATTCAAGGGATCAGCCGCAAGAAGCTGAAGCGAATTGCTGTCGATATGCTTGAGCGTCACCTCACCGAGCGGCGTCCCGATGCGATTGTGCGTTGTCAACGCCTCGCGATACGCATTCCAAGCCAAGACGGCATCCTCGTTGCACTTGCGATGGAACGCGTTGAAATTGTTATCCTTACTGTCTTTCCGACAGGCGTCTGTCGCCTGTTGGCCGTGGTAAACGGCCAGGATCTTCAGTTGTCCGATCCAATTGTCACCGAGGCGGAGCTCTTCCCGGCCCAAGGCCTTCATCGGCAGCGACAAGAGCTCATTGAGCGCGTTGTAACGTTCGTCGTCATCAGTGAAGGACGATGCATAGGTCTGCATCCTCGCGACAGCGGCATCGGCGTCTGGCGTCGAAAGGCTTCCATAGACCGTTTCGGACATCCGGAAGATCGTTTCGATGACTGACGGGCGCGCTTTCTGATAGCGCCCTTTCGCACCGACGATGCCATAAGGGTTTGTCCAGAGCGGGTTCAGATGGACCGCCTCGATACGGGGTGCCGCGCTGCCGACCAGGTTGAGTTCGATGGCCGTCGCGGTGTTAGAGAGCTCACGACCGCGTTTCCCGCTGTCCAGCGAAGCCGCGCCGATTTCGTAGCGCCGGAACAGATCGAGCCGACGGCGTGCAGGCGCGTGCAGTGCGCTTTCCCTCAGCGGAACCCAAGTCGTCATGGCGGTCTCCTTTTGGCCTAGGGGGAAAAGTGGCGCCGCACTCCGTCGCTCACAAGAGGCACTCCCTACTGATTTTCTTTCCTGCGAGTAGGGAACAAACCGTGGATTACTGAAACCTAGGAAATTCCGTATACAGAACAAGAAATAGTTACGTATATCTTCTAACAGATCCACGAGTATACTTTTAAATATCGACCTTGAGTTTTGATGAATTCGATTTTGCGGAAGAATTTCATGTCCTCGCCAGCAATAAAGCCGGCGGTCCGAAAGGATCAAGGACATGGAAAATCTCCTCGCGCTTGTCTTCGCCGCGTTTGTTTCTCTGCAGCCCCACGCGGATGCGGGAAAGGCATCGCCTCGGCCGGAGAAGTCGATCACTCTCAACCATGTGGATATTGAGCGGATCAAGAAGGTCGCCACGACCGAGGTGGTCGCGAGCCTCCCCGAACCGGACTTTCAGGCGCAGTTGCACGGTGTGGTCGACACTATCCTGGCCCGGGTGGCCAGCGGTCATTGGGGTGACGTCGAGCAGACCGTCAACGCCAAGTGGCAGTTCTCGATGATTGCGAGCAACCTTCCCGGGGCGTGGGGCGAAGTGGATCGTATGCCGTCTAGCCGCATCAATCTGCGCGTTGCCAAAGAGGTGGACAACTGGCTGGAGCTGCGCGCGGCCGGAACGCCCTCCTCGATCGACGATCATCTCTCTTACCTGAACCCCTACTACTCCTCACAGCGCAGCTTGGCCGCCTGGGGTGGCCGGGTATTCGCAGACGCGGTTCGCGACGGTCTGATCCGGGGTCGTGGCCGGGCAATCCACGCGCACGGCACCCCGCCGGATCTTCAGCAGTATCGCCCTGGCAATTTTCGCGTCATCCTGACGCCTTAGCCGCTGGGAATCATCGCGGGCAGCGAACGGCGGTCGCTGGACAAAACCGAGTGAATTCAGGGCATCGTGTGCACGAAATTCATGATCGGAATGAATTGCGCCCGGCGGCCCAATGGCTCGCTGGGCTTTTCGTTTGGAGATGACAGCCGACGCCTCTTAGGTTTCTCGCCGCGGCCGTCATCTCTGCTCCTTCCGCAACCGCACCCCCGGCCCCTCGCCGTTCTCCGCGACGAAGATCACGCCCGCGGATTCGAGGGCGCGCTGGATGGCCGCCAGGTTATTCGACATCGGCATAGAACGCCCCGCTTCGAAATTGCGAACGGTGCTCAAACCTACACTCGCGGATGAAGCGAGGTCGGTTTGTGACCAGTCGACCAGTCCTCTGGCCGCTCTGCACTGCGCCGGTGTCATCTGCTACCTCATAACGAATTACGTCGACCATAACGAAAAACGTTTGACACGTCTATTCATAACGAATTAACGTGACCATAACGAAAAGCGTTAATTTGAGGTGAGTGCAGATGAACCCGCATTCGACCACTCCCGCCGATCCTCCTCCGAAGGCCCGACCTGCTGAGCGGTCGGAAGCCCGGCACGCTCTGTCCGATCTCGGAGCGACGCGCGAACGGTTCTATCTCGCGCTCGCTGCCTGGGACCGCAACCGCCTCAATGCCTACGCGCCCGATGCTGCCGAGGGTGAGGCGCTGCGAGCCGAAGCGGAGGAGGACGACATTGCCCTCGCCGTGCTGACGGCGCAGGCGCCGACCATTGGCAGCATGCTGGGCAAGCTGCGCGTGATCCTCGAATACGCGCACCCGGGTCCGGGCATGCAACCCGACACTTACGAACGGCTGACGCTGCTCGGGCTCCACACGCTGCAGATCGACCTGATGTCGATCGAGCGGTAAGCCGCCGCCCTTTCCGATCTGAACCCAACCAATGCCCAGCCGGTGCGCAGCGCGTGACCGGCAAAGGAGGAGCCATGTCCGAACGCAGCCCATCCCCGGCCGGCAGTACCGTGCCGGCGCTCTTCCAGCATCAGCCCGAGCTGCGGCAGGTCATGCTGCTGCCCAACGTTCCCAACGGGCATCTTACGATGCCGATACGGAACGGCGCTTTCGCACCCTCCCTCATGGAGGGCGAGTTCGCGGTCATTGATCCTTCGGACAGAGAGCCGGAGGCGGGTGAGTTCTACCTGATCGCCTATGAAACGAAACCGGAATTCGGCGGCCGGCACTATGAGATTTGCCAGCTGCGTTCGCGATGGATGTTGCGCAAGCCGTGTGGCGTGTACGTCCTGGACGGCGATCGCGACGCTCGCGGGAAGGGATGGGAGCGCGTCAAAGTCTGGTATGCGACCCACGGGCGAGGCGAGCTAAGCGACGGCCCGTTCACACGGGAATATCTCGCCCAGAAGCTGGTCGGGCGCGTCATCGGCGTGTTCGTGCCGGCGATCGGGTCGGAGCGCGCCGCGCAGGAGGGCCGCACCCATGGTTAAGCTCTCCCGCCGCAAGCTGCTGGCCGCCGCGCCGCTCATGACGCCGCTGGCCGTGGCCGCGATCGCCACTTCGATGGATGCGCCCGCCGCCGCGCACCCCGACGCCGACCTGTTCCGCCTCCAGGCCGAATTCGACCAAGCCCATGCCCGATGGCTGGAGGCGAGCACGCAGGCTGATGAGGCGCACAAGGCCTTCCATGAGACCATGCGCAGCCGTCCGGCGGAGGCGGTGGACTTCGACGCGATCATGAGGGTGCGTCGGGAGACCGGCTGGGAAGGGCGTGCCGAGATCGCGGCGGAAGCGGCGCGGCTGTGCGACCGGCTGTCCGAACAGGTGCGCGCGCTCCCTGCTCACACGCTGGACGGCCTGCTGGTCAAGCTGCGCGTCACCGCCTTCAACCTCGGCCTCAGCCGCGAGATCACCGTGCCGCCGGAGGAGATGGACTGGGATGCGGAGTGCTTCCTCGCGCTCATCCGCGAGGTGGAACGCATGGCAGGCGCTTCGGGAGGCGTCCATGTCTAGGCACATCCCCCGCGCCATCCTCACCGCGCGCCCGTTCCTCTCGCCAGAGGAGGTCATCGCCCTCGCGGCGCAGCTCCAGACGCCGGACGACGCCCACCCTGATGCGGCGCTGATCCGGCTGCAGGCTGAACTGCGT